>NZ_QUIM01000029.1:0-5079 GCF_003480245.1 Blautia sp. AM42-2 | reverse complement strand
GGAAGTTTTAACGATTGCAGGGTGATTTTGTGCAATTTTCGTTATTTGCTCATTTATAGATCTAAATTTACTTGAGGTATTCTTTTTGGTCAATTCCTTTTACTCTTTAAAGTATACAGGAACTCCTATATCCACCATTTTGTCAAAGTGAGTAATATTCCGTTTTCACTGCTCAATAATATATGTTTCAAAAGAATACCTGTCCAATTTGTAGCTTCCTAAATAATTCAATTGACAATTTATTTTATTTAATTCCTCAATCAATAATCCATTGCTATCTAACACCAAAATTCTATTTTTATATTGATATTTTTTTATTTCATCTATATTTTCTATCTTCTCTAGTTTACATTCTTCATATACTTTTTTTGTCAATTCCGATAATTCATCCTCAATTACTATGTTATTATTTTGCGGATAAAAATAAGAAATCACCCTCTGTACATGATTATAATTGCTTAATATTACTGTTTCAGAATCTATATTTTTTTCTAATTCCGATAATGTATAATTTGTTGCGCTCTTCTCATTGAGTTCATTTTTGATATAATCAGTTGCAAGTATAATACCAATAATCGTTATTGTATAAACGAGTGCTCTATTTATACGTTTATTATCTATCTCTGATATTCCAATTGATATTCCCAACCACATGCAAGCAGCAGCGCTCATCACATATCTTGATACGAATATAGGACGTATTAATAAAGACAAACAAATCCCTAAAATTATTGTTCCTAACCATATAGTAATTCCACAAACAGCTTCATAATTCTTTCTTTTTCTTAATGCTCTTATTGCACCAAACATCCCAATTCCAACTATTGTGACACTTACTATCTCTATAATTCTAATATTTGTCGAAAACAAAAAAAGAAAATTTTGTATTATCGAATGTATTGACACCGGTCCTATCCAATAATCCTCTTTAACTATCAATAATTGTTTCACAAATATTAAAAGCCACGGAAAATATAATACAGCAACTCCCATACCCGATAATAACACCCTTATTATTTTCTTATTTTCTTTTTTTCTAAAAAACATCAATATAATTTCAGCATATATGACAATTGCTGAGACGCATGCAAAATAATGCGTATATGATGCTAATGCAGAAAACAGCGTTAGCATCACATAGCTTTTAAATTTATTTTTTTCAACTATTGGCTTCATCTGTAAAAATGCACATGTAACAAATAACATTCCCCAACTATACATTCGTATTTCCGTTGAATAGCGTAGCATCTGCGGCATACCCATTATAAACACATTAAACAAGTATGCTATTGTCTTACTGTACCTTTTCTTTATTACGGTAAATCCAATAATCATTAAAATCACATACGGAACAAGTGAAACAAATCTACCAATCCAAATAAAATTTTCACTTACTCCAAATATCAAAAATCCTGTTCTTAATATAATATAATACAACGGTGGATGAACATCTAATGCATCTATTTTTATTAAATTCATATATGAATGTTTTGCTAATTCCAAACTATATGCTTCATCTACCCAAATTGTCTGACTAAAAACAGTTGCAAAAGATACTATTAGCAATAATATCGGAACCATATAATACTGTATTTTTTTTATCGTTTTCATTAATCCTCCCTATATAGTCAAGTCTTTTTTCCTTAAAAATCAAGGATTTTTTAATGTTTCATCAATAAATATCTCAGAAGAAAGAGCCATAGGAATGGACATTTCTCTGTATCTGGTACGAAAATAGTGGATTTTGGGCGCACAAAGTAAAACGTCTTCTTATTTCGTTCTACATGGCCTTGTGTGTACCCATCCATCTACGGCAACGAATCTCCCATGTCTACCAGGATCATCAGTCTATGCCGAGTCCTAACTTCTCTCGTCCCGCCTGTCCATAACCAGGGTGTCAGCTCAGCTCCTTTACAGGGTCTTGCCCTCTGGTGTGTATTCCTACCGACTACTGGCTCATTCTTTGTTTCTTGTATTACTGACTTCTTTCCTGCAACAGCACCTTCCGGTGAACGTTTTCCTGTTACATTCCTTTTGTTTATTGCTTCCAGCTATCATGGCTGGTCTCAGTCTTCCATCTTTTCCTTTCAAAGACTCAGACCGGCCATGATACACTGTTTCTTTCTCTTTATGCTGCTGGCTGTATTTCAGGTCTTACAATGTCATTTAACATCTTCTGTCCGTCATAATCCACGCCTTTCGTTAGTATTGTATAAAATATCCGGATCAGTTTACATGCCACCGCTATCACCGACTGCATCTTTTTCAGCGGATTTTTCTCCCTTGTCCGGTAATAACTATGGATCTCCTTAAACTCTTTATTTTTTCCGATCACGGAGATCGTAGCTTCATACAACGCATATCTCAAACGCGTTCTTCCCCTGTGGCTGATCCTACTCTCCCCCTTATGTTTCCCGGAGCTGTCTGCAACAATGGAATAACCGGCAAGCTTCTGCACCTGTTTTGGATTATCAAAACGTCCAATGTCTCCTACTTCTGCAATAAAGCAGCTTACCGCCTTTATCCCTATCCCATTGATCTCCATCAGCTTATCTATATAGGGAATCTCAGAAAGTGTTTTCTCTATCTCTTCCATAAGTTCATCCATCCGTTTCTTATATCCCTCGTAATCTTCCAGCAGGTTTCGGATCTCTTTTCTGGCACTTCTTGGTGCTTCCGTATTTCCGATGCTGTGCTCCGCTGCTGTTACCAGGGTCCTTGCCCTCTTTATCCCAGCACCTTTCAGCCTTGCATCTCTCCATATCTTATTCACTCCATCCACACCAAGCTCTTTGATATCGCAGGGCAGTGGTGCCTGTTTGATCACCATCAGTCCGCTTACCGCATCCGGATTCCTGTAAACATCTTTTATTTCTGGAAAATAGATGCTGAACCAGCGGGCGATCCTGTTCTTGATCCTTGTGATCTCTTCCTGTGTCTGAATACGAAGGTTAGACAGATTTCTGATCTCTGCATAAATCCCGGTTGGAATATATGGATAAGAGAACCTTCCTTCATTCACCAGACCCGCAATTGTCTTTGGATCCTTACGGTCATTCTTACTCTGATTATTGTCATCCAGTTCTTTGGATTTCTTGACATGATGCGGATTCACATGTACAGGCTTCATTCCCTGTTCCTGCAGGTACGCTCCAAGGTTTAGCCAGTAGTGGCCTGTTGGTTCCATTCCTGGAATCACAGTTTCCATTCCATGTTTCTCTGCTATATCATCCATCCAGTCCTTAAATGAGGGAAATCCTGCTTCATCGTTGCTGAAGGCGAACGGCTTCTTTGAGTACTCATAGTTGCGCCAGTTAAAAGCCCTTGCGTAATGGGTTTCACTTCCCACATCAATACCAACGATCAAAGTTTTTCCGTAATAGATGCAATTTTTGCGTTCTGTGTGTTATAATTCATTTCAAGTACCTCACTGTTTAATAAGATTTTTTACTAACCGTGCAAAGTCAGTAATCTTATTTTACTCTGAGGTATTTTTTCTCAACCTTCTTTCTCGGAATTTCTCTCTAGTAGATATGGGGATTACTCCCCATATCCCTACACAAAACCGTACGTGCGCTATTAACGCATACGGCTTTTCACTTTATATTCATACTACCTGTAGAACAGGCTTACTTTGATTCTTGGCTCTAATAGTGGGAATGTCCTAAGCAGCCCATTGTTGAATGTTTCCCATGTATAACTTCTTCTCTGGCTTCTACGATTTAGCCATTTAAACAGCAGTTTCTTTGTTATACACAGGAATGATTTAACTTCTCTTGTATTATCAGTTACACCATAGTATTGATAATATCCTCGCAGTTTTGCATTGATAATCTTGAATATCCATTCCAGCGGCAGTGTCCTGTGATTCATTATCCATTCTTTCATTGCTTTTATTTTACTGCGCAACTTCTTCTTACTCGTTTTCACTCTACAACGGAAAAACTGCTTTTTTCCGTCCATTCCGCAATAAAATGTGAATCCTAGAAAGTCAAAGGTATCTGGTTTTCCCTGTCCTCTTCTTTCTCTATTCTGCCTGGCAAACCTTCCGAACTCTAACACTTTGGTCTTTTCTTCCGCTAGTTCGAGTCCATACTTTGCAAAACGTTCTTCTAGTTTCTCTCGAAATACTTTTGCTTCGTATCCACTCTGAAAGCAACAGACAAAATCATCTGCATAACGTATTAAGTAACATTCTCCGCTGCACTGCCTCTTTACAATCACATCAAACCAGTTATCCAGTACGTAGTGCAGATAAATATTTGCAAGTATCGGACTGGCTCCGTTTCCCTGTGGTGTTCCACGTTCACTGTCAAGATACTTTCCGTTTTCCATGATACCCGCTTTCAGAAATTTCTCTATAACCTCAAGAAATCTCTTGTCTGCTATATCGTGTCTTAGCATCTTCATCAGCCACTCATGGTCTACGTTATCAAAGAATCCTCTGATATCCGCTTCCACCACATAATTCGTTTTGCGATGCTGAACCATTTCTATGATTTCCCTAACTGCCTGATGACAGTTTCTGTTTGGTCTGAATCCAAAACTCTCATTATAAAACTTCGGTTCATAGATCTGCTCCAGTATCTGTGCGATTGCGCTCTCCACCAGTTTATCCTCATAACTGGATATTCCAAGTGGTCTCATTTTGCCTTTTGTTTCCTTGGGAATATAAACTCTTCTTGTAGGATTGGGGCGATAACTGCCAATTCTCATTCTTTTCACAAGATTCTCAAGGTTTTCCTCCAGGTTCTGTTCGTATTTCTCTTTTGTCACTTTATCAATTCCACTTGCCTTATTTTTATCCATAGTCTTATGGATTGCCCTAAGGCTGTTTATATTGATATAGGACGCAAGGTTTTGAACTTTCCTGTCAGTTACATTTGCTTTCGCAATGTTGTATTGTATTCCAAGCAACTCATTTACCATGATATCAGCTCTCCTTGTCTGCATGATTCTGATTTACTTGAAGCTATAAAGTGTACGCCCCTTCCCTCCACTGTGGTTAGCAGCTTCTTCGGTGTCGGGTAAGGGACAAACCTTACGGTTATTCCCTCCCCAAAGAACGGAACGTGCGAC
>NZ_QUIM01000028.1:0-5080 GCF_003480245.1 Blautia sp. AM42-2 | reverse complement strand
ACCTCACTCCCTCTCGCCTTGACCGCTAATCTTATCAATGAGTTTTTTTTACCTTTTTCCGTCAAGTATAAGGGAGTGCCTTTTGAGTGTCAATATCTACACCTCACTCCCTCTCGCCTTGACCGCTAATCTTATCAATGAGTTTTTTTTACCTTTTTCTCTCAAGTATAAGGGAGTGCCTTTTTGATGTCAATATCTACACCTCACTCCCTCTCGCCTTGACCGCTAATCTTATCAATACATTTTTGCACCTTTTTCTTCGTACCGACAAACTGCAATTTATCTTAGAAATTACAGCGATGTTATTTTGATAAACTTTCAAGAATTGAAATATCATGCTTATCTTTATCTCTTAATTCATAACCTGAATGGAAAACTTTTTGGCCTTTTAAAGATATACAAGGAATTGTTTTGCCTTCAAAAAAAACACTACCAAAGTAATCTTTTTCAAACTCATACCATCCACCCTCTAAATCAGCTTGTTTTGAAGTTCCGTCCTCATTTAAAACGAACGGGTGAATGTCTAAGTAACCAAGTTCATCACTATATAACTCTATTCTAACCGGTTTCCAGTCTGTATCAATTTTATAGCCCAGATTCAAAAGCACATTTAACAATTTTTCCGTATGTTGAGCATCAAAATTTATATCTATATCTCTATGAATTCTTGTTTGTTTACCAGCTAAAATATCTACACCCCATCCGCCATCCAACCAGTATGTAATTCCAGTATTTTCGAATAATTCTATTACTTTCATTAAATCTTCTTTTGTTGTTATTTCTTTTCTACCCATACAAAGTCTCCTTTACAACTTCTATATAATTGTTTAGTTAAGTCAATATCAATATCTAATTGCCAAGGCTCAAAATCAAAAATCATGGTCATCACACTCCTTTTTAAAATTCTAATTTATCGATTTCTTTTTACTTACTAATCATACCATACAACAGCATAAGAAACACTAAAATATTGCAGACCATACCGCCCCAAAACAGGTACAACTTCAAGCCCTCATATCTAAAAAAACTGTTCTTACTTTCCTCAAGCTCCCGGATCTTCTGCTTCATCACGCTCGTAAGTGTATCAGACTGCTTCTCAAGAAGCTTTGTCGCCCTCTGTATAGCCTCTATATTCGCCTGTAACGCCTTTCTAACCTCTTGGACGGTGTTTTCCTTAACCTCATCTTTCAGGCTCCCAATCTCGCCCGATATAGCGTCTTGAAGCAATTCGTTGCTGTTCTTCAGCAGCTCTACGCTCTGCTTCAGCTCGCTGATGAGCTTCCTGTTCTGCTCTGCGTCTCTCTGCCTGTTCTGCTCTGCCCTCACTTGTTCTTGATTTGACTGCTTCATCAATTCCTCGCAGTTCTCGCTCGACATCGCCAACGCTTCTTTGAGCAGACTGTTTTCCAGCTCTGTCCGGCTCTGTCGGTTTAACTCTTGAAGCTGCTCTCTTGGACTGCTCTGCTTCTGCTGTTCGTGCATTTCTCTCAAACTCATGCTCCATACTCTCCTTTCCAAAATCCATATTGTAGTATTTTTCCAGCTTGTTATCCCTGATTTTACAAGCCTTTTCTCCTGCCTGTTCCCTGGCTAAGTCGGTATATGTGATGTACTTGTGGCTGTCCTGCCAGTCCACCCCGTACCCTCTTTCATTCATCAGCCGGATAAAGGTTTCCCGGCTGGTCGCTGTTTCCTTACAATCCAGCACCGCAAGGGCAATATCCTGCACATAGCTTTTGACCTTTCCCTGCTCTGCCTGTTTCAAAAGCTGGTAGGTGTCTTTGCTCCATGCCACCGTTTCTTCCCGGACTTCTCCAGCAAATGTCTTTCCTTTCTCCGGCACATGCAAGCCCTGTTCCCAGCTCTGCTCGTTGCACCGTTCCTTTAAGTCTTTAAGGTCGTGCTTACTCCATTGGAGCTTATGACCGTTCTCATAATTTACGGAATTGACAATAAAGTGCGTGTGTATATGCCCCTTGTCTATATGCGTGGCTATCAGAACTTCATGCCCTTTCCATGCCTTTGTATGCTCTGCCAGCTCGACAGCGTTCTTGTGAGCCTGCTCCGGGGTTATTTCCTCGTCCTCATGGTAGGATTGCACATAATGCTTATAGGTTCTTCCGTCCGTCTTGCCCCACAGCTCCTTTGTGGCTTGCATTTCCTCCTTGACCGTCTCCGGCTCACAATGCAGACCGCTGACAAGCTTCTCCTCTGTCTTTTCTTTTTTCGTCACATAATCTATTGCGTGCCCTATGCCCGCCTTTGAAGATACCGCCTTAATGACTGCCATACTTTGTTCAGCTCCTCTCCATGCTTCCGCACTTCCGCTTCACTCGGCAACATTCCCCCCTCATTACACCTCTTTGCTATTTGGTTGAGGTTGTTCCCTATCCGTTTCAGTTCCGGGATAAGTTCTTTGATACCGTCCGTATTCACGATCTGCTTCTCCAGCACACAGGAAAGGATATACTCCTGCTGGTTCTTTCCACTCTCTGAAATCTTCTCCTGCAACTGCTGGTATTCTTCTTCACTTACTCGGAATGATAACTGCTTTGGTCTTGTCTTGTTCATGCCCTTACCACTCCATATCCATGACATCAAGTAAGTCAAAGAAACGCTCCAGCGTCTTATTTTCCTTTTCTGCCGGGTTCTGTTTTACATATTTATCAATTACTTTCATCAGCTCCTGCACCTCGTATCTGTACTCAAACTGAATTTTATCCATTTCTTTTTTCATGCCTTTGACCTCTCTTTCTTCGGTGCTACCACCGTCAAATTATGAGCCTTTCGGCTCTCTAAAAAGGGGGATTGAAGGGGGGCTTGCCACCCTCACAAGTTCTAAAGTGGTAACACTTTAGGGAACTTGCAATATATCCGCTACACATATTATAGCATGATAGACACCCTATATCAAGCGGATATATTCGTGCGTATATTCTGCCAAGAATATAGTGGAGCTTACTTCCTCTTGGGCGACTTTGGAAGTGTAGGTGGAAGAAAGTCAAGGGCTTGTTTTTTATCTGCAGTATGAGCTTCGGCTTGCCGATCAGCGAGTACAGCAGATAAAAAATGGTCGCAGACCACCCTTTACTTTCTTCCGCCGGAACGGACAATGAAGCACAGGGGGAAGTAACGGAACGGACGGACAGCCGTTTTCCCCTCCGGCATTATAGCCAACAAAAAAGAGTATCAAGGGTAAACGCTGCGGTCTATGACCGCCCTTGACACTCTTTTCCTTATGGCTTTGATAATAAACAAGGGGAAATGGCTTCTTGTGGCATTTCTGCCACTATGGTATAATGAGCGACGCTACCACCCCTATACAGGTACAGAAAGGGGGTGTGCCACCATGAGTATATTTTCGTCTTTCTTACTCTCTGTCTTGGCAAGTGTAGTCGCCTACTACATCTGCAAATGGCTGGACGGAGATAAATAGGCGGTAGCCAGCCTAAGGAATAAGCCACCTTGCCACAACGGAATAGAAAAGCCCCGGAGTTGCGACCTCCGGGGCTTTTTGCGTGCCACAATGAGCACTTTCGTCTTTCTTGCCTACTGGCATTATAGCATATGCCTTTCGGCATTTCAAGTATGCCCTACTTCCACCACTTGTAAACGGTGGGCTTGCTCAATCCTGTCTCTCGAATGCAGTCCGCTTTCTTTCCTGCTGGGTGGCTCTCCTGCCATTCTCTGACTGTCTGCTCCGCTGTTCCACTCCCTTTTGGTCTACCCTCTTTTACTTCTTCTCCTAACTGCTTTTTTAAAGCTTTCATAGTATTCATAACCTTTACATGGTCTTTTTGCTTTCTGTAATTCCGCTTATTTGCTGGTATCGTAACCTTTGTGTTGTCCTCTATCCATTCCCGGCTTGCTATCGTTGACAGCCTTTTTCTGTCCCCTTTCAATGCCCGAAGAGCGTCTTTCACATCTGCCCGGCTGAAATGGTTGTCCTCGTCCTCGGTAAGGCTCTCTAAATGGTCCAGGAACGCATAGGCGTCTCTCCGTATCTTCTGCTCGGATATGCCACACTTCAAGCCATAAGAGCACAACGCCATAATAGAAAAGTAACGCCCTCCGGCTTTCACTTCCTCGGTTATTTTCCGTTTCCACCACTCATATAAAGCTTCGTTACATACCCACGTACCGCCCTGCTTCTTACTTTTCTGCTTCGGCTCTCCCTGCACGATCCGCTTCTCATACCATTCCGGGTACAGCTCCTTTGCTTCTTCCAGCGTAACGGTACTTTTTCTTCTCGGCTTCTCGTACAACGGAGCAAGGTCTACCTTACAGCTCGGTATGCTGGCTTTTATGTCCTCCAGCGTGTAACGGTTCTCTGACAGCTTATAGGCTTTTACTGGGAAATCTGCACCCAGCTTCGACTGACTCCCCACACACCGGAAACCTTGATAAATTCCGGTTATATCCGGGCTGTCCGGACGGATAGAGCTGGTATCATTCCATAGCCGCCGGATAAAGGCTTCTTTCAGCTCCGCAAGCACTTCTTCCCGGTTTCGATACAACTGAACCGGCTCCTGCAAGAAATAGTAAAGATGTACCCCCTTGCCGGAGCTGACAAGATAAGTCGGACGAAGCTGCACACCATTCCCAAACTGCTTCAACAGGTTCTTTAACTGCTGTTTGCCTACATAATCCACGTCCACCACCACCGCAAACAGCTCATGAGCGTTCTCTTTCGTGTGTGACTTTCCGTAAAAACTAATAGGCGGTATCAGCCCAAACCTATCTCCTATGACCTTATCCAGCATTTTCAGACTATCATCAATTACCCACTGCCGGGTTCTTCCTTTGCCAGACGGTCTAATCTGTGTCGCTATAATATTACCTTTTCCGTCCTCCGGCTCTTGCTGGAGACTGCCAGCCGGAAACAACTCCCGATAGAAATCATGAGGACTTACTTCCGGGTATCCCCTCTCCAACATAAGGGCTTCTTTCTCCCGATAAGCAGACTTCCACTCATACCCTCTTTTATCTCTCCTTTTGGTGTATTTTGCCATAGTCTTTTGCACCTCACTCCCTCTCGCCTTGACCGCTAATCTTATCAATGAGTTTTTTTTACCTTTTT
>NZ_QUIM01000027.1:1473-5742 GCF_003480245.1 Blautia sp. AM42-2 | reverse complement strand
TCCGGAAAGACTGATCAGCTCTTAGCGGAATGCGTGGTCAGATGAGCCGGAATTTGCATACTTTAAATCCATATTTCTTCTCAAACCACCTTCTGTTATTAGGATCTTCAAAATAACTTCTATATACTCTTGTCTGTGCGATGTATGAATTAATCTCTGCACTGAATTGTTCACGGTTATTTCGTCCAACTACAGTATTTCTTTTAACTTTTGGTAATTTGAACTCTACAATATCCGCATATCCATTTGCTCTAACAACAAAAAAATCTGGTATAATTTCGTCTTTTTCCTCACTCTGCCACTCGCACTTAACTTGGGAATGTACTCCGGTTCCCATAAATCCCATATTAAGAATAAAGTGATTTTCTTGCTGTGCTAAAAATGAGGTAATAGTTGGCTCCGAATTCTCAGAGTTACCAAACAACTCGATAAACCTATTAATTTTAGGCAGCTTATCATATTTAAAATCTGCGGGTTCCGGATACTGATAAAAGAGGTCAGCTTGCCATAATCTGTCATATACTTCCAAACTAAAACCAATCTCATCCAGTTCTCCTTCTTCTGGCTCATTATAATGACAAGGGATAAAATCAATCCACTTTATAATTCTGGTTTTTAAATCATCATCTTTTGCATCAAAAAACATGCCATTAATTAGTCTAACAAATTGTCCCTCTACAATATCAAATCCCTGTGAATTGAAACTTACCATACTATTTTGAGCAGCAAAGTTCCATTTTAAGTCAATCAGCTTATCTAATCCTGCATTTGTCGGAACCATTAAATCTTCATATATATCAGAGTATAATGGAAATGTAATCCCGCTAGTTCCATCAAAAGTAAAGCCAATTATCTTTTCAATAACTTGCTTTGAAGTCAAATCTTCTTTTGTGAAATCACGGACAACAATCATTCTTTCAGATTTTTCCACAATATTTTTTACATATGGATTACCACAATACTCTATGGCAATAAATGTCTTACTAAAATAAACAGCCATACTTTCAGGATTGAGAATAAAGCAATTCACATCCTTATAATCGATATTGTTATCTTTAATATATTTATACATTCTTCCCCAATAAACTTGAGAGATTGCTGTCAATACTTCTGAAACCAATTTTCCATAACACCCTATACTATTATCAAGCATATTTACCTCCGCAGTATTTCGAATTAATATATCCTATTTTACCACAGTATTAAAGGAATTTCATTATACCTCCAACTCCTTTTCCATTCTTTTTGCTATTTTCATAAAATAGTCTCTGTCTTCAATAAAGTGCATATCTCCAACAGCATCACAATCGTTCAAGACATGTAAAACACTCGTAACCTGAGCATTGCTGTTCTGATTAGTAACTAATGCTTTTACTACCTTTTCAAACTTTTCTTTACCGTTCTTATATGTAGCCAGCATCATCTCCAAGTCTTCTATGGTCATGATATAACATCTGCTGTCATCAACAAATATCTCTGGTATCGAAGACATCACTATTTGCGTATTCGTCATACTCTCATACAGCAAAAAAATTTTAATAACCGGCTTTTGTCCCTGATATTCCTTTTCAGACATTTTAAGTTGTTCATGTGCTTCTAAAATATTTCTTTTGTAAAATGTATCAATCTGTTGAACATCTGGTGCCTGTTGCTTTGCCTTTATTCCAAGCAGTCCTGATTTCAATTCAAACAAGAATACCGCATCCTCAAATTCTACAAAGAAATCCGCACTCTTTTTGTCTTGTTCTGGGATTTTGTGCCACATATCTTCTGTCAGGTAAATCTCAGCCAGTTCCATAAAATATTCTTCGAACATTCTGCCAAAAGCATTAATGAACCCGGTTCCCTTACCATTCTTATAATAATAATCTCGAATTAACCAATATAAACCATCTGCAAAGAGCATCTGTACCAAATACATACTGACCATAATCGGCTCTTTGTTCTTTTGAGTAATCACAAAAGGTTTGCTATAAAACAATTGTTTCTGTATTGGAGACTTCCTTACATCATCATATGTAACAGAATAATAATTAATAATTTTCTCCAAATTCTCTTTAGTGAGTATGCTGTTTGCCCCGTGCTTATATAAATCATCCTCTGCCCCTAACGGATCGGGACGCTCACTGCATAACCACAACAAATAAAGTACATTGGTCATAAACTCGTCTGCACTCATACCAAACAATTCTTCTGTAATTTCATTTATATCTACAATCTCATCCCTGCTAATTTTACTTGAGCCAAGCAAAATATGATAATTTCGGCTAAAGCTCTGGTATGTCCATGCTAAATTCTGATACTTAAACTGTTCATATGTCATGCCCATCATAAACTTAAATATATCAGGCAATTTTGCATCTTTGATATATTCGCTATTGGAATGCTCATTCTCATATCCTCTATACAAATTTACCACCGTACCAGCCTTTTCTCTTGTCATAATTTCTTTTCTGTAATCATTTGCACTGACTATAGAGACATACGCCATATTTTGAATATCCCATGCTGACAACATTACCTGCACTTGCCGATGTATAAATCCATGTAAGATAGCATTCAATGGAAATGTAATACTACACTTTAATTCATCTTCTGACTTATTTTGCTGATTCTTATATAGTTCGATTGATATTTCTGAGAAAAAATAGATAAAATCTCTTGTCGAATAATTCTTAATAAAACTCACAAAATCTTTCAATTAGTATCCACCTTTCCTATGCATCTTTTCCACCACTTCATACTTTTAGTAATAGTTTTCCTCTGCCTCTCCAAAGAATACAGACGCTATGTACTTAACAATATAATTAAAAAAGAATATTGCTGTTTCCTCAAAAAATACAAATAGAAAAACCCCTATTCCTTGTATAGCATATATTTCACCGATGATAGACAAAATAACTGCTTCTGCGCATAAAAAGATTATTTCAAACAAATCTGTCTTCTTTTCTTTACAAATCCAAAACTTATATGCCATAACAGCCATTCCACTTGTTACTATTGCACCAAAAATAGTTCCACCTATTTCTTGGAATGAGAGCATTGTTAATAAAACACTTTTTAAAATCAGTAATATGCTTTCTGTACTTCCTCCAGTGTCTTCACAACTTTCTGCCAAACCATATACAATGTAGACAAAAGTCAAGATAAAAACCATCACTCCCGTATTACTATCTAATTCATAGGAATTCAAGCCCGACCACAATATTGTTAGTCCGAAAATAATTCCGATATCTCTTAAGATTACTTTGACTCGCATTTCTGAATCCCATATTTTGTATTTCAATAATCCAAATCGAAATGCAAATCCTAGTCCTGCTGGTATCCAGTACCATGATACACTCCAAATCCATTCCCATCCGCGCATTATTATCTGATTAAGTAATTCTTCAATTGCACTCATCCGATCACTCCTATCCTATGTTGCCGAAAGAGGGTCTGGCCCCAGATATCTTACTAAATATCCCGCCTTATAATGCGAAGTCTGCGATGCAATCATCTATCATGGCATGCATCGTGTAGTTTTTTACTCGGAAGTCTTTTAGTACTTTTTTAACTCTTTTTCTATCCGCATCGGAAAAACAGCTGACATGCCACGATGCATTTCTTTTTCTCTGGTCATGCCCGTAGTCAACATAATCCATATAATCCAATATGGAATGACAGCCTTCTGGAATTGGAACACCATATTGTTTTGACAATTCGTTCAACACATTTTGAGTTCTTCCTGCCTGCTCAAGCCAAAATCTCTGCATTACAGCATCTTTCGCATCTCTTTCCGAATATGGCAATGTGTCTTTATCTTCATTTGCAAAGATGTCTTCTACACTTGGAAGCATACGCCTTCTGTGGTGCGTAGCATACTGAAAATTTCGCACCATAAAATCCAAGAAGCACTGCTCACCGCCATCTTTCTCAAAAGATTGCAAAAGGCCTAGATTGATGTGTCCTACAGCAGACAATTTTTCATAATTGCATCCACATTGCATATTCCGCAAGAACTGCGCATCCGTTCCAGAGGAACGGAGCGCCATTCTGCTTTAAACTGAGCAAAGCTCAGCACGTTTATTAGTTACCATTATTTACTCTGCGATCCCTGCCAGGAAATTCAAGACGATATGCCTTGGATGTCATTCGGCTTAAGCAGGCATCCGCATAGGTGGAATCCCCAAAAAGTTGATACCATCCGGATACTGGAATCTGAGAGATTATAATAGTTGCCTTGCGGCAGTCTCTGGACTCGATGATTTCAAATAAATCGCGGCATTT
>NZ_QUIM01000027.1:0-1463 GCF_003480245.1 Blautia sp. AM42-2 | reverse complement strand
CGATGATTTCAAATAAATCGCGGCATTTCTCGATGTCCAGATCCATTAAGCCGAAATCATCTATCACCATGAGATCATAAGCTGCCATTTCATTCGAATACTCAAAGTAAGTACCTTCCTGCCTGGCATGATCTGATTCCTTTAAGAGTGTGTTCGCACGTATGTATTTAACAGTACGGTTCTGATGCATTGCTGTGATACATAAGGCGCAGGCGATGTGCGTTTTCCCAGCACCGGCCCCTCCGGTCATCAGCAGGTTATTCGGCTCATCGATCCAATCACACTTGGCCAGAAGTTCTATGACGTGTGTATTCAGCTGACGTTCTGGATCATAGATTGAGCTGTCAAGATCAGCTGCAGGATATTTCAGGGTCGCTTTCTTCATGAGACGTTTAAACTTTTTACTCTCACGCTGATCCCACTCCTGATTTACAATAGCAGCAAAGCGGACTTCAAATGGTTCGAGACCTGTGTTTGGTTCCAGCAGCTGCTTTTCAAATGCTTCAGCCATACCGGACATGCGAAGTTTATACAGCCGATCCATGAGTATGTTCTGTTCCTTTGTGAGTTTATCGTTATAAAGATAGTCTTTTAATCTGTATGCCATAGTACGTCACCCTTACTTATAGTAGTCCTTTCCTCTGATATTTTCATGATTGGGCAGTGTTCCTGGTGAATGCTCGGGGAGTTCCTTCACATCCATCTTTTTCAGCATCTGCTTGAAGGTAAAATACTTACAGGAATTGATCTCTATACATTTACGGGCAACTTCTTCAGCAGCACCTTTCGGGATTGTTTTTACTTTATGCAGGATACCTGCACAAGCATTATAGGACTGCTCTTCATGTTTTGATGATTTAAGGAGTCTGTCAATCAGTTCTGACATCGCAGGACCAATGGCAGAAGCCCAGCGGCGGTAATAATTACCATCCTTTGAATTGACTTCTTTGTAATAAAGGTGTTCTGGCGGCATATGTTCATCTACCGTGATATACAGCGGAAACTCTCTATAAGACCGCTTATGTGTACAGATCAGCCGATTATACTGATCACAGATCCTGATCTCTGAAGCGGTTGCCTTCAGGATTGCAGGCTTGCCACAATAAGAGTACAATACGGAGTAGTAGTGGCCGTCATACTCGATGTGGTAGTTGTTGGGAACTTTTAGGACCGCTTTATAGTCGCAAGCCGTGTAACATCCGCCTGGCAGTGGTTTCATACATGGTTTGTCATACTTTTCGAAAGCATCCTGTCTTGAGAAGTCCTTGCCTTGAAAAGATCGTTTATTGAGGACTGCTACTATTTTTTTGATTTCAGCATTTAGGTCTTCAAATGATACATATATCTTTTCTTTCAGTTTCTCAACCAGGTGTATTTCAAGATAACGTACATGATTTTCAACTGTAGGCTTGCCTTTCGGCTTTCTAGCGGGTGGTGGAAGAACTATAGTTTCATAGAAATCT
>NZ_QUIM01000026.1:0-6050 GCF_003480245.1 Blautia sp. AM42-2 | reverse complement strand
GTCGCACGTTCCGTTCTTTGGGGAGGGAATAACCGTAAGGTTTGTCCCTTACCCGACACTGAAGAAGTTGGGTAATGCCAATGGAGGGAAGGGAGCTACATAATAATGGTCTTTCTGAGGACACATCAATCGTACTCAGGGACGGAGGTATTGATGGAAACAAAATTGGAAAGAATAGCAGAAATATCGGCAAGTTCGCCGAGACCAGAGTTCACATCGTTGTATCATCTAATCAATAAAGAAATGCTTCTGCAATGTCACAAAGAATTAGACGGAAGTAAGGCAGTTGGTATGGATGAGATTACGAAGAGAGAATACGAGAGGAATCTGGAACAAAACATAGATGACTTGGTAGAAAGATTGAAAAGAAAATCATACAAACCACAGCCATCAATTAGGGTATATATCCCTAAAAGCAATGGAAAACTTCGACCATTAGGAATTGCGTGCTATGAGGACAAAATAGTCCAATTAGCATTAAAGAAGATATTGGAAGCTATCTATGAACCGAGATTTCTGAATTGCATGTACGGATTCAGATCAAATCGAGGATGTCATAACGCAATAAAAGAACTGTATAAGAGCTTAAACAATACGAAAATATGTTATATTGTGGACGCTGACATCAAAGGCTTCTTCGACCATATGAAGCATGAATGGATTATCAAGTTTCTCAAACTTTATATTAAAGACCCCAACATAATCGGTCTTGTCAAGAAGTATCTTAAAGTGGGAGTGCTGGATAATGGTGAACTTATGGTGAATGAAGAAGGTTCAGCTCAAGGCAATATCATAAGTCCAATCCTAGCAAACATATATATGCACAATGTATTGACACTATGGTATAAGTTTATTATTACCAAAGAATGCAAGGGAGATAACTTTCTAATTGTATATGCAGATGATTTTGTTGCAGGATTTCAATACAAATGGGAAGCAGAGAATTACTACAAGCTTCTTAAAGAACGAATGGAAAAGTTCGGTTTGCAATTAGAAGATAGTAAAAGTCGTCTCTTACAAAGCGGTGCTTATATTGCAAGGGCAAAGCAAAAGATCGGTGAGTGTATCAGATTACAAACATTTGATTTTCTGGGATTTACATTCTATTGTGGGCGTTCACGCAAAGGTATGCCATATATAATGCCAAAGACAAGCTCTAAGAAATTCAGACAGAAAATTCGAGACATCAAGGTATGGTTATATGCGAATAGAGACCAACCGCTAAAGATATTCAGGTGTGGTTCCATATTTCTTCTCCGCATAAGCGATGATCTCGCTGCGGTATGATACGGACGGCTTATTCCTCATTTCCATTGTCCTTCGGAAGATTGTCTTTTTCGTGTTTGAACCCCCAAAGCATGATCTGATAAAAAATCGGCATCAGGTCACGGCCCCGCTCGGTGAACGAATACTCTACATGAGGCGGGATTTCATTGAACTGTACCCGGTTGATGAACCCGTCCCGTTCCAGTTCCCGCAGGGAGTTGGTCAGCATGGTATTGGTGATGCCCGGAAGTTCCTTTTTTAAGGTGCCGAAGCGGGCCGTATCATGGATGCACAGCTCATAGAGAATCTGTGTTTTCCACTTTCCCTGAAGCATCAGAAGCAGCGGCGTGACCGGGCTGTTGCCCAGATCGGTGACGATTCCCTTCTTGACATCGCGCAGATATTCCTCATATGTCATGATATGATCCATCTTGATTCCTCCTGTTTATAGCCTTGGTCAGTAGTTTGATACTATGTACGAACTTTCTGCGTACTTGCTTTCGTTTTCGGATACCGTACAATATTTATACAATGAATCGTCAAGAGAGGAGGCAACAAGGTGACTTCTTTAACCATAGAACAAAAAAGAGTGGACATATACCCAAGCGCAAAGCCGGGCAGCCCAGTTATCTATCTCAACACCTTTTCCAATGCCGTTAACAGTGTGTATAAAAACCTGATGGCGCTCGGCTGCCCAGATTTCTGTCTGGTGGCGGTCAGTAAGCTGAAATGGGATCATGACATGACACCGTGGTATATGGGGCCGATCTCTAAACACGATACGCCCTGCACCGGGGGTGCGGATGATTACCTGAAACTGCTTCTGGATGAAATTATGCCGGAAGCGGAAGCGCTCCTTCCCGGTGCGCCCGCCTGGCGGGGCCTCGCCGGTTACTCGCTGGCTGGGCTGTTCGCCCTCTACGCTCTCTACCAAACGGATGTGTTTGCCCGCGCAGCGAGTATGTCAGGTTCCTTCTGGTTTGAGGGCATCATGGAATATGTGTGCTCCCATGAGATGAAGCGCAAACCTGACTGTCTGTATTTTTCTCTCGGAGACAAGGAGAGCTCCACCGATAATCCGATTTTGAACGTTGTGCAGCAGAATACGCAGGAGATAGAAACACTGTGCCACGGGAAAGGCATCGAAACCACCTTCGTACTGAACAGTGGCAGCCACTATCAGGCGTGCAACAAGCGCACAGCGGCTGGCATTCACTGGATATTAAATAGATAAACCGACAAGGAGATAAAACGATGGATACGATTTATTCGCTTTTTCAGAAAGTAGTTAAAGAACATGAAAATGCCCCGGCTATCATTGAAAACGACCGCGCCATGACTTTTGGAGAGCTGTCCAACATGGTAGATATGATCACGTGCAGCTTTCCGCAGGAAGTACACAGCATCGGCATCGTCATGCGTCACCGAACCGAGATGATTGCCTCGATTCTGGCGGTACTCAAATGCGGCGGCCGATATGTCCCAGCCGAGCCGGATTTTCCCACCGGGCGCATCCATGACATGATGACCGAGGCACAGGTGGATTTTGTGCTGACGGAACACGCCTTTGCGCCCAAACTGAGCAGTTTCCCCATCCGCTATACAGATTGTGAGATCTGCGGCGTGGAGACGCCCTCCTGGAAGCGCAACGCCATCGAAGACCCGGAACGCCCCGCCTATGTGCTGTATACGTCAGGTACCACCGGGCGGCCCAAAGGTGTCTGTGTCACCAACCGCAATGTTTGCCATTATGTCCGTGCCTTTGCCAACGAGTTCCATCCCGGCCCCGGTGATGTCATGCTGCAATATTCCGTCTGTTCTTTTGACATCTTTGTGGAGGAAGTGTTCACCAGTCTGCTGAATGGTGCCGCTCTGGCCATCCCCGCTGACGAGGATAAGGCCGACATCCATGCGTTGATGGCTTTTGTGGAACGTCACCATGTGACTATGATCAGCGGCTTTCCGTATCTGCTGGCAGAAATGAACCACCTGTCTGTCATTCCGTCCTCTCTGCGGCTGCTTATCAGCGGCGGCGATGTGTTGCGGGGCGTTTATGTGGATCACCTGCTGAACAAAGCAGAGGTTTACAACACCTACGGCCCCTCCGAGACAACGGTCTGCGCCTCCTATTACCGTTGTAATAGTGGAACTGTGCTGGAGGACGGTACCTATCCCATCGGTCATCCTGTACTAGGTGCGCAGATCAGGATTCTGGATCAGTCTGGCAACGAGGTTGCCAAAGGGCAGACGGGTGAGATTTGCATTTATGGCGGCGGTGTATCTCTGGGCTACATTGGCGACCATGCCGAGGAAAACAGCGCTTTTGAGCGGCAGCCGGACGGTAGCACCATGTACCGCAGCGGCGATTTGGGCTATATCCTGCCGGATGGCAACATTGCATTCCTGCACCGCAAGGACGACCAGATCATGATTTACGGCAAGCGGGTGGAACTTGCCGAGGTGGAGTCCCGGCTCTATCGGTGCAAGGATGTGCAGCAGGCTATTGTCCGGGCTTTTACAGACGAGGATGGACTGTCCTATATGACCGCCTATGTGGTGCCTTCCGACAATAAGCTGAAAGTCTCGGAAGTAAAAAAAGAACTGTCTGAAAATCTGACTTCCTTTATGATCCCAGAGTTCTTTGTGAAGATGAAGCAGATTCCTTTGAATGTCAACGGTAAGCCGGATGTGTCGAAACTGCCGGTGGTAATGAAAGCGGGGGCATTATAATGGAGATTCAGATCCGGCAGGCCACGATCCAGGACCTGAATGTATTGATGCAATGGCGAATGGAAGTCTTGCATGAGGTATTCTCCATCCCCTCGGAGCGGTCTGTAACAGAGCTGGAATCGGAAAATCGCCGCTACTATCAAACAGAACTGCCGCAGGGCGGACATATTGCCTGCTTTGCCTACGTAGGGGAGGAAATCGTCGGCTGCGGCGGGATATGCCTCTATCATGAGATGCCCTCACCGGACAATCTAAACGGGAAATGTGCCTACCTGATGAACATTTATACCCGGCCGCAGTTTCGCGGACACGGCATAGGGAACAGAATCGTCAGGTGGCTTGTAGAGCAGGCTCGTCAGCGGCATATTTCAAAAATATATCTTGAAACCTCAGACAAAGGCAGGCCGCTGTATCAAACAATCGGTTTTGCCGATATGAAGGATATGATGAAACTGTCCCGTGAAAAATAAGCAAAATCAAAGGAGCATACATACAATGGAGCCAATCATCTGAAACGTTGAAGTAAAAAGCGTCCTCACAAAATCCAATTTGCCTGTGAGTGATTATTATTCGGTCAATCCTTATGTGGGCTGTGGCCACGGCTGCAAATATTGCTACGCATCTTTTATGAAGCGTTTTACCAATCACCCGGAGCCCTGGGGAGAGTTCATAGACGTTAAATTTTGGCCGGAAATCAAACACCCGGAGCGGTATGCAGGGAAAGAACTGTTTCTCTGTTACGTGACCGACCCATATCAGCCGCTGGAGGAAACCGCCTGCCGCACCCGCGCCATTTTAGAGCAGATGCAGGGCAGCGGATGTAGCCTCAGTATTGCTACCAAGTCTGACCTGGTGCTGCGTGACCTTGACCTCATTAAAACATTCCCCAATGCGCGGGTATCCTGGTCGATCAAACACACTGGACGAAGATTTTCGCGCTGATATGGACAATGCAGTGAGCATTGAGCGGCGGCTGGCCGCTATGAAAGCATTCCATGATGCTGGTGTGCGCACCACCTGCTTTATCTCGCCGATTTTCCCCGGCCTCACCGACCTGCCCTCCATCATCCACCGGGCGAAGAATCAATGTAATTTGGTCTGGCTGGAAAACCTAAACTTGCGGGGCGGTTATAAGAAAACGATTTTTGACTATATAACGGAAAAACATCCAGACCTGCTGCCGCTGTACGATACCATTTACAATAAAAAAGAACGCAACTACTGGTCAATGCTGGATGCGCAGATGCGGCAGTTTTGCCAAGAGGAAGGGCTACTGTATGTCCGGGATGATGATTCCATCAAACGCCCGTTCAACGATCCGCCTATCGTGGTCAATTATTTTTTCCACGAAGAGATTATCCCTCGGCCAAAATGCAGAAGAACAGGTAATCAAAACTATATAGTAACATGCAGAAAGCTAGAAGTTGTAGAGGTGAGGTTATGAAACGCGCAGAATTAGAATCATTTATAATGGAGACATATAACGCTGAGACAGATTATCCGTGGCTCAAATATCCGAATTATGAGGTGTTCCGGCATTGTAATAATCGGAAGTGGTTTGCTCTGATTATGGATGTACCAAAGAACAAGCTGGGGCTGCAAGGCGAAGAAATGCTGAAAGTGGTCGATTTCAAATGTGACCCAATTCTGATTGGCACACTACGAGAGGAACCCGGCTTCTTCCCGGCGTATCACATGAGCAAGGATAGCTGGATTACTGTTGCACTGGATGGCAGCGTATCAGATGACAAAACCAAAATGTTGCTTGATATGAGTTATGAAGCAACGATACCCAAAACATGCAAAAAGAGATACTGACAAATTCAAGTTTGTAGACCTAAAACAGAATACCGTTCCTTACATAGCAGTCATGCGCTTCGGTGCCTGGCTGCTAATTTTTTGCGAAAGGAGCAGTATCGAATGAAGCTTGTATTGTAAGCGCCAAATAATAATGCGGTTAGATACAAGATTACTCCAGCTCTTTGCGAGTTGGAGTGTAAGCGTCCAATAAGAGGGTGTATCGAAATTTCTGGCTGTTGCATGTAAACTATTGA
>NZ_QUIM01000025.1:0-8555 GCF_003480245.1 Blautia sp. AM42-2 | reverse complement strand
TGCCAATGCAATGGTGGAAGAAACAGGAATCCCCCTGCTTTAGCTGTGGGGAGTGTCAATCCATTTCAGTAATTCATATGCTGGTCAACCAGGAAGATCGAAATCGCTTTTTGACATTTATCCGAGATCATTTGGATGAGGATGGCTATGGGTTGATTCTGACTATGGGGGACGGTGAATACGAGGTAACTGGAGATATTACAAGCGCCTTTGACAGCGTGAAACGAACACACCAAGGAACAGGGCAGGAAGTTGCCGTTGCAGCCACAAGCTGTAGAATGGTTAATTTTGCGACATTGGAACAGGAAATCGCTAATAATGGCTTGCATATTCTACAAAAAGGAATTACGAGCATAATACCGGATTTCCCTCAAATAATGTATGCTTTGGTAAAACGATAAAAACTTAGAACGAGTGCAGTGTTAACACTATTCCAAAATTCTTAACAGTTCCGCCGTACCAAGGCTCCGCCCACGGGGGCAGTCCAGACTGACCTCTCTTGCCCTATGGGCAATCCACCTCCCCCACGGGGGGAGGCTAAGAACGGGTGCGGCTGTTATACATATCGGAATAAATCTAACACTCAATGGCAAGATCGTGTTGTAACGTGTATCAAAGGAACAGAAACGAAAGCAGCAGGAATTAGGAATTTTTCTGCAGTTTTTCCGGATGAATATACATATCGCGGAATTCCGTAGGCGTACATTGTTTGACAGAACGGAAGACGCGAAGAAAGGTGGAAAGACTGGAGAAACCAGACTGAAGTGCTGCCTCCGTGACAGGAATATCGGGATCGGATAAGAGCAGCATGGCATGATCAATTCTTTTGCGATTAAGGTATTTGTAATAGGTGGTATTTGTAAACTGCTTAAACAGTCTGGTAAAGTGGTATTTGCTGAAGCCTGCTGTTTTTGCAACGTGATCAAGGGAAAGATCTTCCGTGCAGTGTTCATCAATATAATTGCAGATGGAAAGAAAACGATCCAGATATTCTTTCTGTTTTTGCGGTCCGGCATCAAAACGGCAGGATGCAAAGGCCTGGTATCTGCCGATCAGAGAAAGAATATCAAGCATGCGCGCATAGATAACGGCCTCCGAAAGAAAGGAATCCTTTTCGTATTCCGAAAGAATCTGGCAGATGAGATGATAAATATCGGAATAAATATCAGGAGCAGTCTGTGGTGTAAGGGTGAGAATGGGGGAAATCAGCGAGAGAATGGAATTGAGATCACGGATTTTTGAGACAACAGACCATTCAATCTGCAGAATGATTCGTTTTCCGCTTTCCGGTGCTGCAAGAGAGTGGAGGACTCCTGGACAGATGAAAATAATATCACCTTCCTGAAGAAGAATGTGCTTATCCCCAAGAAAGACTGTGTAAGTTCCTTCCAGAGGCATAATGATTTCCATGGGAGTATGCCAGTGAATGGGATAATCTTCACAGTCTGTATTTACAAAAAGCCGCAGACTGCTGTTTTCTTTATACGTTACGGTTTCATGAATCCCGTCTAAATGTTCAATCATAATATTGCCTCCGCCGGACTGCTGTAAATTTGATATTATCATAATACAGTAAAACGGATATCACAAGAGGAAAAGAAATTTTAAAAAGAAGAGAATCGAAAACAGAATTCCAATCTATAGCACTCCAAAAAAATACTGCATACTCTTGACAACAGGTCTATGATAGAGTTAAGAGGTGATTATTATGTTACATGATGAAACACGAAAACTACTTATTGAAGCTTGGAATTACCATCAGCTATTTCAAAAGGATTTTTAACAATTCGTCCAACGGACTGCATAGGGTGGTTTCATTCGTGTAATTATGTGCAATAATTTATTAGATTGCTATAGTATGACCCTGAAATATCATACGAGGAGAGACTATATGAAGATAATAGGAAAAAATCCAATTACAGGGCTGGACTATCCGGATCCGGATGTCATCCGGGTAGACGATACGTATTACATGGTAAGCACCACAATGCACTTTGTGCCGGGGTGTGAAATCCTGCGGTCTTATGATCTCGTTCACTGGGAACATCTGAGCTATGTGTATGAAAGACTGGACAGCACAGAGGAACAGAGACTTGTCGGGGAGAAAAACTGCTATGGAAAAGGCATGTGGGCTGCATCGCTCCGATACCATAAAGGGATGTATTATATTTGCTTTGTGGCGAATGATACCGGAAAAACATACCTTTATACTGCTGATAATATCGAAGGACCATGGGAAAAACGCATCATAGAAGGCTTTTATCATGACTGCTCACTTTTGTTTGAGGATGATCATGTTTATATTGTTTCCGGCAATAGAAATATTCGTCTGCAGGAATTGAAAAAAGATCTGAGCGGTCCAAAGGAAGGCGGACTGGATCGGATTCTGGTCAGTGACAGTCGGAATCCGGGGCTTGGTTTTGAAGGAAGTCATTTTTATAAAATCGATGGAATGTATTATTTATTCCTGATTCATTCCCTTCCGGACAGGTGGATGCGGACGCAGGCGTGCTATGTATCAGACAGCCTGACGGGAGAATTTAAAGGCGGAGATGTATTGTGTGACACTATGGGATATTGTGGGCAGGGCGTTGCACAGGGAGGAATTGTGGATACGCCGGACCATAAATGGTATGCCGTGCTTTTTCAGGATAGAGGTGCCGTCGGCAGAATCCCGGTTCTTGTGCCAGTAAAATGGGAGAAAAATGTCAGAGTTACCTGTATGCCGGCGCCGGGCGAACAAAAAGAGCAGATCATAAAAGAAAATTATCCGGTATTGGGTGATTCGGGAAGGGCACTCTGTGAAGTGGAAACACAAAGCACAAGACCGGATGCACAATATCATCCGCTTGTGGAGAGTGATGATTTTTCGGAATGGAATCCGGAACAGAAACGGCTGTTTGGAACGTTTGGATGGAAGAGCTGCTGGCAGTTCAACCACGAACCGGAACTTTCCTGGATTGAGAATGATGCAGAAAAAGGATGCCTTAGAATGGTCTGCAGAAAGCAGTGCAAAAATGTCACGCAGGCAGTCAATACGATCACCCAGAGAATGAAGTTTCCGGTGTGCATAACAGAAGTAACCGTTGATGCGGAAGGAATAAAGGACGGAGATTATGCAGGAATGTGTGCATTACAGGGATGTTACGGCATGGCGGCCGTTACAAAGCGTGATGGACAGATGCTTCTGGTTATGAGATCTCTCGAAGAGGAACATGACAGCATAGAAGGAAACCAGGGCAACAGTGAAGAAATCGAATGGGAAGCAGTGGCGGTTGAATCATCGAAAATAAGAATCCGGATGGAAGCGGATTTCCAGAACCAGCACGATAAAGTCCGGTTTTTATACTGGAGCGATGAAAAATGGAAACAGATCGGACCATGGCATCAGCTCTATTTCAAAATGGATCATTTCACAGGATGCAGAGTGGGACTGTTTGCCTATGCAACGAAAGAAACAGGGGGAATCGCAGAATTCGGCAGATTCCGATATTTTTAACAAAAAGTTCCCGCCCCGGCATTTATAAGTGAAATTCCGTTGAATTTCTGGAAACTGCTGGTGATCTTTCTGGAGAGAACCATCATTGCCATTCCGCTGATCGTATTGTTTGCAAATATGATCGGGCTGTAAATACAGGAAAATACAAGATCCCTGATTTGGCACTTTTGTGCTGAATCGGGGATTTTTTGGCGTAAAAACGCAGGTAAAGGATTCGTAGATTGACAAAACAGCCTATTTTCGCCTATTCTGAGACTGTAAAAACGCTCCGCTGGGCAACATGAGGCGGTGCGGGAACAGCAGGAGGAAGGGACACGACGTGGAAGCGAAAGAGTTCGGGCGGTTTATTGCCGGAATGCGAAAAGAGAAAAAGATGACGCAGGCAGAGCTTGCGGAAAAGATTCATGTGACGGATAAAGCCGTCAGCCGGTGGGAGCGGGGACTTGGCTTTCCCGATATCCAGACGATTGAGCCGCTGGCTCAGGCACTTGGGATTTCTGTGCTGGAACTGATGCGCTCCGAACGGCAGGAGAAGGCGAAGGAAGAGGCGGCGCCGGAAATTCAGTATACTCAGAAGGAGGTGGCCGAAATGCTGCAGAACGCAGGTGATATTTCAAGGCAGCAGAAAAAACAGGACCGGAACGCAAACGTGATCGCGGGATTTCTGGTGATCGGTGTGGCAGCGGCAGCGTGGGCGGCAAAGATCGTAAACGTGGGCGGCGGCCTGATTCTAGGTGGTCTGGTGGCAGCAGCGTTTGTATCGCTGTGGTATTTCTTCCAGAACCTCGATGATGAAGAAAGCCGGAAAGTCTATGGGGCAGCATCCATTCTGTCTATCGGCATTCTGGCATCCCTGGTAAATTTCGTCTGGGGCGATCAGCTGGCAGAATTCATTCCCGGCGGTCTGGAACGAAAAGAGCAGATCTTCTGGACCCTGTGGTATCTGTTTGTTCTGGTAATGATGATGATCGGAACCATTCGATGTATCCGCCGACAGAGACAGAAAAAAGAAAAGAAATACAAAACCGTTCTTTTCACGGCAATTATGGCGACGATCATGTTTGTAACACTGTGGCAGTATCAGAACACCATGCAGAACCGGTACAAAAACACAGGAATCTGGAGCGGCGCACAGCAGTACGCCGAGGTGCTGCTGAAAAGAAACAAAAACCTCGAAAACGACTGGCTGATCGGCGATGAGTCCTGGCGCGAAGGAAACAAAAATACTTTCGAAATTCGCCTTACCTATTACGCTGATGCCGATGACGCAAAAGAGGGACGTGAAAGCGAATATCAGTACAAGATTCATTTTGATGATGTTGACGGCTACGTCATCAAATCAGAAGGCGTACCAGAGAAAGAGATTGTTTTCCCGGAAAATAAATAAGAAGTGAGAAACGGGATTCCATTCTTGCGCCTCCCACAGAAAAAGACTATACTCATAGTATCAGCATGTACGCTCGGAATCTTTCTGCACTTGCTTTTGCGACTGACGGAAAAGCATCTCACAAAATCAAGCACAGAAAGATTCTGAAAGCACATGTAGCATAAGAAGGAGGCCGTAAAACATGGGACAGTTTTTAAACAGCAGGGAACCATACGATAAATACAGAACTGTTATACTTGAACTGAAGGTAGATCATACACCGGAAGAAGCGATTGCGCAGATTAAAGAGAAAGAATATGCTTTGCGGTTCAAGGGAAAGATGGCGGAAACGGAACGATATACCGGGCGTATACTGGCGGTTGGAATCAGTTATGATAAAGAAACAAAAGAACATGCCTGTAAAATAGAAGTATTGTGATGATTTGCAAGCTGTGGAAAAAGGATATCGTGTGTGTAAACGGAGGAGAGTAAGTAAAAATAGTAATCTTTACTATTTTTACTTGCTTTTTTCTCCATCATAGGATAATATAAAAATATACGGTTCGGAGCAGGTTCCGGGCAGGAAAAAACAAGATGGAAAGGATATGGATTTTTATGAAGATTACAGAGGATATTATCTACGCGGGAGTCAACGATCATCAGGTAGACCTTTTTGAAGGTCAGTACAGAGTGCCGAACGGCATGGCATACAATTCTTACGTAATTCTCGATGAAAAAACGGCAGTTATGGATACCGTAGATGCAAACTTTGCGGATGAATGGCTGGCAAATGTTGCGAAAGCACTGGCTGGCAGAAAACCGGATTACCTGATCGTACAGCATATGGAGCCGGATCACTCTGCGAATATTGAAAACTTCGTAAAAGCATATCCGGAAGCAACCGTTGTTGCAAACACAAAAACCTTTGCCATGATGAAAAACTTTTTCCCAAAGATGGATCTCGCCGGAAGGAAACTGGAAGTAAAGGACGGTGAGTCCCTTACGCTCGGAAAACACGTTCTGACCTTCGTGTTCGCTCCGATGGTACACTGGCCGGAGGTTATGGTTACATACGACAGCACGGACAAGGTTCTGTTCGCAGCAGACGGTTTTGGAAAATTCGGTGCACTCGACCGCGAGGAACCATGGGATGACGAAGCACGCCGTTATTTTATCGGTATTGTCGGAAAATACGGTTTGCAGGTACAGAAGCTCCTGAAAGTAGCAGGTACGCTGGATATCCGGAAAATCTGTTCCCTGCACGGTCCGGTTTTGACGGAAAATCTTGGCCACTACATTGAAAAATACGATATCTGGTCTTCTTATCGTCCGGAAGAAGAAGGCGTTGTGGTTGCCTATACTTCTGTTTACGGCAATACAAAAAAAGCTGCCGAATTGCTTGCAGATAAGCTGAAAGAAAAAGGCTGTCCGAATGTTGTTATTTACGATCTGGCAAGAGACGATATGTCCGCCGCCGTAGCGGATGCTTTCCGTTACAGTAAGCTGGTTCTTGCAACGCTGACCTACAATGCAGGTATTTACCCGTTCATGCAGGATTTCATCAACCGTCTGACAGAGCGCAGCTTCCAGAACCGCACCATTGGTCTGATCGAAAACGGAAGCTGGGCACCGACCGCAGCGAAAGTGATGAAAGGCATGTTTGAGAAGAGCAAAAATATCACCTGGACAGAGAATAATGTAAAAGTAATGTCCGCTGTGAAGGAAGAGAACGTAAAAGAGATCGAGGCACTGGCCGAAGAACTCTGCAAATAAGAAATTAAGAAGAGAAGAAAGAATATGGGAAAAATGCTCCGCTGGACTTTGCGAAAGGCAAAGACAGCGGAGTCTTTCGTTCTCCTCTTTTGGAAAGAAGATTCTGTGGAGTTCCGGAGGGAGCAGGATCGCCCTGCGGTGGGTCAAAAAAAGCCGGGGTTGAATTTTGCGAAAGCCTGCGGCCGCCTCTTTGTAAGTGAGACTGCATCAGGTTTCTGATCTTTCAATTTTGATGTCATAATATTCTGAAAATAATAAAATATAAAATAAATTAAAAGAAAGTATTGACAAAACAGAGAAGATGAGTTAATATAAGATCAACAAAAGAAAAGAGAACAAAAATAAAAACAAGAAAGAAACATCAAAACGAAAAAGAAACATCAAGACGAAATCTAAGAAAGTAAGAGGTACAGTCCAATGGCATAGTTAATCTGAACATCAAAAAAATCTCTGAAGAGTTTACATATAGAACCTAAAGGAGATGATTCCAATGAAAGGCAGAGGCCCATAGGGAAAAAATAAAAACAAAAAAATCCAGGAGGTACGGTCCAAAAGGAACATAACGAAATACCCCGAAATCAATGAAAGCAGCAGGTGTATAAAATGAAATTACTGGAAATTCATTAAAAGCCCGGTCGAGAGAAAAAAGAATCGATCGGGCTTAAACTATGTCTGCTGAAAAATCTGTTTGACTGCCCTGCGGTCTGCGCGAGCCGTGAAAGCAGAAAAGACGCTGTAGCCCCGAAAGAAACGAGAGCATACAGCGTCCTTTTTATTTTATGAAATTGGATGAGATTCTGCCTATATAATACGATTCTACCATTAAGGGGTGTACTTTTTGGGACAAAATAGATACTATAATTTTGAAAGGGGGAAGTATTTATGGACCTTGTGAAAATCGGAAGCTATATTGCAGAAAAAAGAAAAAAACTTGGTATGACTCAAAAACAGCTTGCTGAGAAACTGGGTAAGAGTGATAAGTCAGTTTCCAAATGGGAACGTGGGATTTGTTTACCAGATGTGTCTGTGTATTTAGAATTATGTGAAATATTAGGCATCAGTCTAAATGAATTTTTGGCAGGTGAAGATATTGAGGTAACTAATGTAGAAAAAAAATCGGAAGATACACTGATACAGATATCAAAAGATAGTAGTCATAAACAGCGTTATTTAAAGAAGATTATTGCTATACTTCTTATTGCTGTGGGAGTATTTGCTATTACTCTTGGAATCATGGTATGTAATAAATTGCGGCAACCACAAAATTATATAGAAGCAGTAGACCCGGATAGTGTAGAAATGAAAACGGCTGAATTGTTGTCCGGAATTGATGGAACCATGATGTTTCGATACAATTCAAAAGATACATTTCAAGCATTATACGTTTACTTGTCAGAATATCATTCTGGAAAACGAGTTTCTCATAAACGAGTTTTGGAACTTTCCTATGAGGACGTGAAATCTGCAAAAAATGGATTGATTGTCATCACTCCGGATTTTGATAATTTTACTGCAAAGCTTATTGCAGCAGATGAATATTCAAAATATATGACAGAAACGCCAATCTTGGAAGGTGTTGCAAACAGAGAATATTATGGAAGATCTGCGACCTCTATAGAGAACAAAAGCACGATAGAGTACGGAACAGAGCAAGGATTGGCAGCACTGATCTATGGCGAACAAGGAGTGAGTTCGTTGCCGATACAGGACATTACAGGAGAATACATAGATACAGATAATGAGTATATGTATTATTATTCGGCTGAGTTTGTAAAATAAGAATAGCAAAAGTGAGAAGAGGATATCACAAATCATTGTTTTGATAATTCGGTGGTATCCTCTTTGTGGATTTCAGAATTGAGACTGTGAGAAAAAGTCTGTAAATAAGATTCTTCTATGATATGCAAGGGTGGTGAG
>NZ_QUIM01000024.1:0-11577 GCF_003480245.1 Blautia sp. AM42-2 | reverse complement strand
GCTCACCACCCTTGCATATCATAGAAGAATCTTATTTACAGACTTTTTCTCACAGTCTCTGTATAATATTTGCAACAGGCACCCCCTTGTTTGCGTGAGTAGGTTGATGTTCGCACTTCAATTATACATCATTCAGCGGAGGGTGTCTTTATTTTGTGCAAAATTTAGAATTTGCTCATTTATAGTTATTATCATAAAAATTAAATAGTACTCCATATAACATTGGGCAAGTTACCCATAAAAATTCTTTATTTTGATAATATTTGTCGAACTCAAATTCTTTAAAAATTTCTATTTTATTACAAACAATATGATATATTGTTTTAATTATAGCTCCGGTTATAAAAAGCCATATGACAGTAAATAACCCTGACGTTATAATATATTTACTGTTGTAAGAACTATTAATCATAAGATACAATTTAAATAGCCCTGGGAAAATACACATTATTATTGTTTGAAATAATATTCTAGCACAATAACTTCCACATATCTTTTTTCCCTCTTCATCGGTTAAATGTCTCTGCTTTACAATTTCTTTTGTACACGTGGCAACTGAATAAGATAAATTGCTCCAAAAAACACATACTCCAATCACATAATAAAATCCAAAAGAAAATGTTACAAATTTATCCATATAATCTTCCTCGTACTATTACTGGCCTCATTGCGTAAGGTGGTCAGACCCTATAAAGTTCCACCATACTTTTTTATTTGAGCAAACGGTCACTTTGTCTGGTGTCAAATTCTTATTTTTTCAAAATTCCGTTCTTGAGCGACTTCCGGTCGAAAAGTGCTTAGATCATTAAATCCTTTCCACACCTTCTGATTCGCGCAGTAAGGACACCCGCTTGTCTTCTTAGATATTATCTTATTAGGTGATGCTTCCCAACGATGGCCAAACTCACAAATCCAGCTTACTTTTTTTCACTACCATATGGCCATCTTTCTGGATCTTCTACATTTTCTTTATCCCATCGCACCAAAATATCTTGTCAGTCATGTTCCATACACCATTCTTTTAAGGATTTTCCCATTCACATCCCCCTATTCCAAACCTCATACCCCTGCCGTCTCGCCGAGTCATACATCGGTTGCATATTCTTCTGTAAAATATTATAAAACTGCTCCCGTGAATTTCCCTTGCAATACAGTTCTCTTCCAGCCCAGATAGAATGTAAATTATCTCGATAGCATCCTTCAAACAATTTATGTATTCCCGGCTTTTCATGAATAAACCCATACAGCAAATACTGATTCTCAGCAAATCTTTCAAAAAACGGATCCCATTTCGGAAGCTTATTACTTTTCGCCGAATTCAAGGAAGAATCCATCGGCATCAAATTCCAAAGTTCATCGTTCATGACAAACGACCATGGAATAAAGTGATCTACATCATATGCTTTTGGCGCGACAACTTCTCCGGTAAACACGTCTCTGACTTCCGTCAGTTCCAGAATACCCTCCCATAGTTTCCGCACATGATTCAATTTCCGCATTTTCTCATCCATCGGCGCCAGTTTATATACAAGACCTGGAACTTCTGGATTATTGTTTTGCAACCATTTGACCTTTTCATATTGAATCCATCCGAGAATCGATACCGTGTTATCCTGAATCATCTTTGTCCAAGATGGCTGAAAATATATTTCTTTTTTGAGCTTACTCCCTGTTCCCAGTGTATACGGTAATATCACAACGTGCTCATTAATTCTCTCAATATATTCCGTCATTCGCCGTACGCTTCCCCAATCTGCTGGTTCTTCCGCTCTATCAAAAAATCCTGCAAGAGCTCTGTATGGAACCATATTGGTGAGCTGCTCTTTTGATGTTTTCAATTCCAGTGCATACTTTTTAATCGCATTTTTAATTTCTACCTTGGATGCATTTGCAGGCAGATTGCTGAGTTCTGATAATTTACTTACAGCTCTCTCCAATCCATCTTTTACTTGTCCATCGATTGGCATTCCGCTCAGATGGATGTGAAACTCGCGGACCGAGTACCATGCATTGCAAATCATTTCATCGATCACCGCATCAAAAGTGGTTTCTTTTACGCCTTCCGCAATAAGCTGGACAATCGCTTCCAACCAATAAAACTTGTAACAATAGGACGGATCTTTCATCATGTGTGAAAACCCTTCAATATCTAATGTATTGTAATATTTCCCATCCAGTTTCAAACTATATCCGATTTTTGAAGTATCAAATTCAACCACTTTTCCTCACTCCTACCCGGACGGACATCTTTCGATATCCAGTATTCTACTATCTTTATTTCTGAAAAGTCTTTTATAAATGCCGCAAAAGAATTTTCTGTAAAATCGGTATAATATCGTTCTTCACGATATCCCTCATATTCTCCATACTTGAAGGAAGTATAAATATATCCTTCTTTCTTTAGGGCACGCATCATTTTATATAGAACATCTTGTAATTCGTCTTTCGAAAGATGTAAGATAGAAGAACACGCCCATATCCCCTCATACTTATTTACGAACGAAAGTTCCGAAAATAACATTTTTTTCACTTCAATTTTGACATATTCTCTGGTAATTTTACAAATTTCTTCCGATCCATCTACCGCATCGACACGATAACCTTTTTCCAGAAAATATTTACTATCGCGTCCAGATCCACAGCCAAAATCCAAAATATAAGAGCCGGCCGAAAGGCAGGAAAGAAACTTATCCTGTACGGAATGGAACTCAACACTCTTTGTATTTTCAATAAATTTAGTCGCATTTTGATTATAATATTGCAGTGTATTTTCGTCCTGCTCTGTAAATTTTTTTGTTTGCTCCAAGGTCATAGTTTCTTTCCACCCTCACTCATTTTTCTACTCGACAGCACTTTTCGTGAAATATGTCCTAATTTTCTGTTCCTACATTCCTTTTCTAATTTCCTCTATCAATGTAATATCTGCAGGTAGCCATTCTACTTCGTTCAGTTCTTCTTTCGTCAACCACTTTGCCGCTTCGTGTTCTTTCAATACGAGATCTCCATTTAAAACTTCACACCAAAAACAATCCATAGAAAGGTGAAATGCCGGATAGTCATACTCAATCGTATCAATATATTCTCCCACTTCTATTTCTGTATCCAATTCTTCCATAATTTCTCTTTTCAAAGCCTCCTGTGGTGTCTCGCCTTTTTCAATTTTTCCTCCCGGAAATTCCCAGCCGCCTTTAAATTCTCCATAACCTCTCTGTGTTGCAAAAATGATGGATTCTCCTGTTTTATTTACTGCTTTTATTACTGCTGCAACAACTCTGATTGTTTTCATTTTACTTTTCCTCCATTGTTTTTCCACTCTGCAAATATCTCAATAAATCTTCTCTTACTGCTGTTTGCATTTTAAATTTTAATTTACAAATCGGTTTTAATACACCTCTATTATTTTTCTTTTCCGCTTCATGAGCCTCCAAGACATCAAATTCTCCCATATAGAAAAAATTGTTTTCTGCATCCGTCTTTTGAACAAAAAGATGTTTTCTTGGTGTATTTAAAACCTTATCCATATATGCACCATCTAACTTTTTATCAATTTGGGAATCCCATCTAAAAATTACGTTGTCTACGAATTCATCCGCATAATCAGGCTTTCCATCAACATATTCTTTTTCTTCATCTGTGTTTTCTTCTTTATGATACGTGACAAAAATGAAAACATCGTCTCCTAGTTGCGACATTCCATACATTGTTGACGACAAATCTTTGCCTGCATTCATAAGCAAACTAACATCTCTTCTTGAGTATTTTTCATAAAGTACAAATGGCACTCCATTTCTATATGGTTTTGCGTACTTATCTTGATATCTGGCTAAACCAACAGCCACAATGTCCTGGACCTGATCATAAAAATCCTTATGTGCTAGGCGTTCTGTATAACTTAAAATTCTCTTTAAACGATTCTCTCCATCTGATTCCAGAATATCAATCTGGTAAAACTTCTCTCTTTCCGTGCTGTTTGTGACAAATTTGCCTTTCAAAACATCGCATGCAAGATCAATCTTTTGCGTTGTTATCTCATAACCATATCGCTCTTTGCAGCTATCAATAACTTCAGAATATGTAATTTGATTTTTTTCTAAAAACAATCGCAAAATCTCCAATTCATCTGGTCTGACACCGCTTAATATCGTCTTTGACAAATATTCCAGTGTTGTCTTTTCCTGTTCTGACAGCCGAAACAGCTGCTCATTTTTCTCCATTTGTTCTGCAAAAGAATAATAAGTTTTGTATTCCTTAATAATTACAAGAGGATCCATCTCCGCGTTTTCATAAAAATCCAAAAGGATTGGACGTCTTCCGAGACGGTTTTTCAGATTAACGTATCCTTCTTTCATCAATTCTTTCAAGGTGCTTGGTTTGATACAGTCAATCGCATGAAAAATCTTTTCTTTTGCTATTTCATCAAAATGAATGGTAGATGCTCCCGGAATGGTACTATTTCCACTGATAACATATTTCCGAATCACATCCGCATTGTAGGTATTGTCTCCGGATAAAGCGACTGGAATCATAAAATTATTGTTGTAATTTCCGATAAAATCCAGAATCACTACATATTCTTTTCCTTCCGCCTTACGCAGCCCCCGTCCCAATTGTTGGATAAATACAATGGGCGATTGTGTAGGCCGAAGCATAATGACTTGATTGACTTCAACAATATCAATGCCCTCATTTAAAATATCTACAGAGAAAATATAATCCAAGGGCTGTAATTCATCCGTTGCATCCTCTTCCCTCATAGCTAAACGTTCAAATGCTGTTTCTCGGAGCTTTTGTGGTGTTTCATTGCTAAGCGCAAGCGTTCTATAACCACGTTCATTGAACATTCTCGATAATGTTTCACATTCTTTATTTCTACTACAGAAAATCAATCCCTTCACACGTTCTCCACTATAGCCATAATACTGCGCCTGCTCAATGATATGTTCTACCCGTTCTTCGCTTGTAAGAAGATTAAAATCTTTTTCTGTAAGATTCTTTCCTTTAGACGTTTTATCATCTATCAGCGAAATATCACTGATTCCGAAATAATGAAAAGGACACAGCAAGTGATCTTCCATTGCTTTCTGTAATCGAATTTCATGTGCTATTTGATGATGGAAAAGTTCATAGACATTTCGCCCTTCTATATGATCATCCCGTTTATCCGGCGTAGCTGTCATACCTAAAAATAACTGTGGTTCAAAATAGTTCATTACTTTCTGATAGGTATTCGCTGGACTATGGTGTGCTTCATCGAGAATGATACAATCAAATGCATCTTTTTCATATTGAAACAAATGCTGATCTCTATTTAGCGTCTCTACCATAGCAAATACAAAATCACAGCCATATTCGTGTTTTCCATCGCCTACGATGCCCATAGAGACAGAATTATTAAACACTCGTTCAAAAGACTTCTTGGCTTGTTTGGCTAACTGCGCCCGGTGGACAAGAAATAATACTCTCTTAAAACCTAATTCACGCATTGCAAATGCTGATGCATATGTTTTTCCAGTTCCCGTAGCCGAAATCAATAATGCTCTTTTCTCACCCTTTTCAATGATTTTTCGAAGATTAACAATGAATTCTTCCTGCATGGAATTCGGCTTTAATTTATATTTTTCAAAAGACGGAATCCTGTCTTTTTTAGCCTCTTCTCGTTGATGTTTGATGATCTCGTAGCGTGCTTTGTAAATTTCATAAAAGGTTTCAAAATCCAAAGCATACTCTGACTTCCAAAATGAATTGAATTCTTTTACAATCTCACTTGCTACTTCACCCTGCTCAGTCGATATAATCTTTGTATTCCACTCTATGTTGCTGGTAAGCGCTGCGCTTGTCATATTCGAACTGCCAAGGATAATTCTATAAACTTCTTCTTTTTTGAAAATGTATCCTTTGGTATGAAATCCATTATCGGCAGCTTCCACATCATACATTTTTAGCGTAATATTTTTCAATTCATTCAGTTTTGCCAACGCTCTTGGCTCACTAAAATCTAAGTAGTTCGTTGTAAGAATTTGCCCCGGGATTCTCTTTCGCTCGAGTTCTTTTAACGTCTGCAGGAGGGGCGTAATTCCTCCCATTGTGATAAATGCCACACTAATCTGGAATTGTTCACAGCGAAGTAACTCTTCTTCAATAGAAGAAATAACTTTTTTACCCTCTTCTGGATTGTTTGATATAAAACTCGGTTTATATTCCAGATTTGAAGCAAGATTTCCATTGATATAGGCTGCTTCCAACCCTTGATTTATGTTTTGTATTATTTCTTCTTTCACCGTTTCATCCTCTCTGTTCTAACTTTAAATTGTAACGTATTTGACTTTACAATTCAAATTTTTTCATCATTTTCCAGTTTTTACCATGCTTTATAACGTCTCCTGATACGCCCGATCAATCAGCTTCTTTGCCTTCTGAAAATCTTCTGCCGTCTTGATTGACACTTCTAGCTCCCCCGTTCCGTAATGTCCAATCCCGCGGGTATCTCTTGTGAATCCTTCTTCCAGTTCAACAGTGTCCGGGTCGAGTTTCATTCGGAGCAGGATCTGTTTGTTATAAATTTCAATGCAGAAAATATTCTGCACTTTCTTATAGGCCAAATACAGCTTCAATTGGTTTGGAACAAGATCGTCTCCCAGCGATTCGATGTAGTCACAAAGCGCCGTATATAATGTTTTGAAATGGCTGCTTGCTGATGACAGCTTCTCTAAATGTGTTTTCTGTGTGTATGTACTACTTGTTGTTGAAATGGTTGATGTTTCCGTTACTGGCTTTGCCACCGGTGTGTTCAGATGTTCAAACAGCAACAGATCTTCCCCATATTTCCGATATTTCACCAACTTGATATTTCTCTGCATCTGATTCACCGCATGTACATCATACCGTGTGAAATCATTTGCAATGCAGATAACGCAAGGCACGGACCAGTCGATCCGGTTGGCGACTTCCATTCCAAATTTTTCTATCACAAGCAGTTTAAAATCCGCTTTGTGATCCAGAAGCCAGTCCAAATAGAATAATCCCTGATTGATTACATTTTCACTGGTGCTTCTCTTATATTCAAAAATCACCGGACTGTTGTTTTCGTCAATTCCGATGCTGTCCATTCTTCCGGATGTGATCATATATTCACTTTTCAGAAAACGAACGCCGAAAAATGTCTCCATGTTCTGCTCTATCGTTGTTTGCAGTTGTTTCTCCAATACTACCGTGGAAGAGGTGCGCTCTTTCACAACCGTTCCGACCTCAAAAAGTTTTATTTCCGACACTGCAGTTTCTCCTTCCCTGTCGCAAGATATATGTTCATTATATCGTACCTTCTTACAAAATACTATTGTAAAACATTCTTTCCGCAGGCATTCCCATCAAAAAAAGGCCGCAGCTCCGCAAAGCTGTGACCTTTTCCCAATATTACCAATATGCTATTTCCGATACACCGTCTTCCCCCGTGCAACGACTTCCTGAATCTCCAGTCCCTGATCCAGTACGCAAAGATCCGCATCATATCCTTCCCGGATCTTCCCTTTTCCTTTCAGTGACAGGATCTCTGCCGGGTTTGCCGTAATCGTTGAAATTGCGGTTTCCAGCGGAATTCCCGCTTTCTCCACGCATTCTTTTACTTCTTTCAGCAAACAGCTCGACTGGCCCATGCCCATCCGCAGGAATTCTCCCTTCTCATTAAAGATCGGCAGACTGCCCTGGCCGTCGGATGAGATGGTGATGTGTTTCGGGTTGACGCCTGCATCCAGCATGCGGCGGATTCCTTTGCACACGCGTACTTCATCGCAGACGGTTTCCCAGTAATCAATCTCTTCATTTCCGGTGAAATCGACTGCGCCGCCCTTTACGGCGTATTCAATTGCCTTCTGGAACAGCTTCTCGTTCCGGTTGACATGGGTCGGCAGGAACTGGCTGGCCGGGATTTCGGTTTCGCTGATGACGCGTTCGATCAGCTCCATACATCTTGCACCGTTGCCAAGGTGGACATTGATCACTCCCGCTTTCCCGGAAAGAACGCCGCCGAGGCGCGTGTCTGCTGCCAGTCGGGCGAATTCTTCGAAGGTCGGCTGTGAGGATCGGTGGTCCGAGATGGCGATTTCGCCGGTTCCGATGATTTCTTCGATCATCATGATATCTTTTGTAATTCCATCCGTCAGTGTGCGCACCGGAACCTGGTAGCTGCCGGTGTAGCACCAGGCGGACATGCCCTGCTCCCGGAGACCTTTTGTTTTTGCCACGAGCGCGCACATGTCACGGCCAATGCCGTCAGTTCCGAGGCAGCCGACAACGGTTGTCACGCCGAATTTGTTCAGGCCTTCCATTGTTGCCTCCGGGGTGCGGTTGGCAAAGCCGCCCTCACCGCCTCCGCCGAGCACGTGAACATGGCAGTCGACAAAGCCAGGTGTCAGGACAAGTCCGGTTCCGTCTACGGTCTCCGCGCCAGAGAGCAGGCCGTCTGCCGTTATCGTGCCGGCATCTGCGATCTTGACAATTTTATCATACACCGTAAGAACGTCTTTTCTTCCGAGGTATTCCGGCGCATAGACGTCTATGTTCTGAAATAATATCATTTTCTCTCACTCCTCTTAAAATCCAATGGCAACCGCAATCAGAATCGTAATAACTGCTCCAATCATCAGTATCCCTAAGAATTTCCACATGAATTTGATCCAGTTCGACCACTCGATCTTTGCAATCGCCAGGGAGCCGATCAGGCAGCCGGAGGTCGGAACGATCAGGTTTGTGAAGGCATCACCGAGCTGGAACGCAAGGACGGATGTCTGGCGTGATACGCCGAGAAGATCCGCGAGCGGTGCCATGATCGGCATGGTGATCGCCGCCTGGCCGGAGCCGGATACGACGAAGAAGTTGAAGACCGACTGGAACACATACATCAGCACGGCTGCGGCTGCACCGGAGAGACCGGCCAGGGCCTGTGAGATGCCGTACATAATGGTGTTGATGACGGTCGGAGTCGTCGGATCAGAACCGCCGAGCACCTGCATGATGCCCTGTGCCATCGCAACAACGAGTGCTGCGCCGATCAGGTCTTTTGCGCCGTCTTTGAAGGAAACGGCAATGTCGTTCACTTTCATGTCGTTCAGATGGAAAATGACACCAATCACACCGGCCACGATTCCCATGATGAAGAACTGGGTTGCGATTTCGGCCATGTAATAGCCTTTTGCCATAACGCCCCAGATGACCCAGACAACGGTAACAGCCAGTGTCACCAGAACCAGGATATGGCCGATGCCGAAGGAATGGCCCTCGTCGATGCCTGTTTTTTCGTTCTGATCACGGAAATACTGGTCACTTTCGTAGGCAACGGAAATTTCCGGGGTCTTTTTGACTTTTGCTGCATAGAACATGGTCATGCCGCATCCAAGGGCGGTGAATACCACCCACATCACCATACGGAAACCTGCGCCGGAGAAGACGTCAACGCCGGCGATTCCCTGTGCGATTCCGACGGAAAACGGGTTCATCCAGGAAGATCCGAATCCGATCTGTGTTGCCACGTACGTAACGAGCACGGCAATGACGGTGTCGTATCCGACAGCAACGAACAGCGGGCAGAGGATCATCGTGAACGGAAGGGCCTCTTCTCCCATTCCGAACACGGCTCCGCCGAGGGAAAACAGGACGAAAAGGACCGGGATCAGCAGTTTTTCAGCGCCTTTTGCTTTACGGATCAGGCCGATCAGACCGGCTTCGACAGCTCCGGTGCGGATCATGATGCCGAAAGCACCGCCGACTACCATCAGAAATGCGATAATTTCGATGGCAGAGCTGCTGATAATTCCGTTATACATGTAATTGAAAAATCCGGTTCCGCCGTCGCCGCTGAACAGTGCAACGCCTTCTGTGACCGGTTTTCCGGCAGCATCGGTCAGATACTGGAAACTTCCGTCTTTGATGACGGTACGGGTTTTTTCTACCCCGTTCATCAAGTATGTGACATCCTCCGTCTCGTAATAGCCTTTCGGGACGAGGAAAGTCATGACGGCCGCGATAACTACCACAAAAAAGATGATAATGTAGGTATCCGGCACGTTAAATCCCCTGTTGAATGATTTCAGGCCTTCGCCTTTCTTTTTGCTCATATTTTGAGATTTCCTCCATTTGATATTCTATTCTCATTTTTAACGCGCATGGATTAGTGTACCATAGATCATAGAGGAAAGTCACTGAAAAAATCAAAAAAATGGCAGAAAAATTTTCCATTCGGATCTTTCTGCGAGCTGTGTGCAATGTCATGCATAACATGATTGTATAGAAAGACAAACAATTCCTTTTTGGGTTTCCTGCTCCCCGTCTCTTATGCTATACTTGGAAAGTTGTTCTAACAGTAATACAAATCTAATACAGAAAGCGAGCTTGTGAACCTCACATGACTAAAGTCACGTGCTTCAGACCGCTTTAGGCGGCAGACAAAATATCGGCGGATACGCCTGTTTCTTAGATCTTGCGCGGATACGCGCTTCTTCCATGCCGGATACGGCAGGCCTCCACATAACAGGTAGTCCACGGTATATCTGCCTGTGTTTATGCTGCTTTTCGCAGTTCCATTTCTGAAATTAAGTCTATCAAATCCGCATAAACACATGAGGTTCTACGCTTTACTGCAGGAACTTTTGCCTCCAGCAAAGACCTTTCCGTTTCCGGCAAGGGTTTTAAAATTTCACGGATAAAATATCTTGCTCCGATATTATACGATGCTGACAAATCACAGTTGTATCTTTTTCCAGTCTGAAACGTACACAGACGATGATCCCGTGTATCACGGGCAATCTCTCCTGATCCATCAAAGGCAAGCCTGCTCGTGTTCCAGGCACAAATCCGGGAAATTCGGATTCCCTTTCTGTGTGCCTGCTGTCCGCACCGTTTCTGGATATCACGTTTTCTCCACATCTGCAGTTTCTGCTTTTTCTTCCCGGAAAGTTTTCCTTTCATTTCCAGATATTCGAAAACAATCACATCTGCCTTCTTTTCTGACGCATACAGAACGATTTCCCTTGCAATTTTTCTGCCAAGCTCTGTATTCAGACGTTTTGCATATGCCCATTTTCCCTGCACCTGACGCGATCCATGTTCCCGCTGAAATCTTCGAATCCGTCCCAGCACACGGTACATCCGGTCTTTGTCACTGGGAAAGTTAATAAACTTTCTTCCCAGGATAGTTCCGTCTGGACGCATGATGGTACAGACTGCATCCGTATTGATGCCGAGATCCACACTGCAGATCGTTTGTTCTTTGACAGGTGTCCGGTTTAAAGATACCTCTTCCGCATACGTAAAACGCAGGAAATATTTGTCGTGCTTTTTCTCCAACGTTGGCGCCGAAGCTTTTTTGCCCGACCAGTGTTTTCTTAAATATTCCATATCCGTATGTTTCAGCCGCGCAGCAAACCATTTCCAGTCATGGCCATCGTACAGTTTTAAAAAGGCCGCATCTTTCTCTTCTGTGTTTCCACGGTACATGACATCGTGGTAAAAAACAGGCATGGCATACTGCTCACTTTTCAGATACGGCTTTCCTGTTTTCTGTCCCTCTGCTTTCCACTGTTCCAGACG
>NZ_QUIM01000023.1:0-12781 GCF_003480245.1 Blautia sp. AM42-2 | reverse complement strand
TGTAAGCGTCCAATAAGAGGGTGTATCGAAATTTCTGGCTGTTGCATGTAAACTATTGATTAGAGTTTTGGGAGTTGACTCTAAAAACTCTAAATCTAATCTAAGGAGCAGGCTTATGGATCTTTCTTCTTTGACTCCAGACAAACAGGTGAAACTTCAATACTGGCTGGATGTAATACGGCAATGCAGGGCCTCCGGACTGACAAATCAGATCTGGTGTGAACAACACGATATCTCTTTGAAAAGTTATTATTACTGGCTTTCCAAAATTCGAAAGCTTGCCCTGGAAGAACTGCCCCGCAAGAAAAACGGCATCCACATGTGTACAGACCAACAGTCAACTGCTTTAACGGAATCCCCGGCTGAGTTTGCGGAGCTTTCACTTCCGGACAGAAACATTTCCCGTTCCACTCCTGCAGCCATACTTCATATCGGATCCATAACAGTGGAACTTTATGAAGGCACATCTGCCCAGATGCTGGAAAACATTCTGAAAGCCGTGCAGTCATGTTAGGAGAGCTTTCCCATGTGGAGAAAATCTATATCCGATGCGGCTACACCGATATGAGGAAGCAGCTCAATGGCTTGCTGGATATCATCCAGTACAACTTCAAACTGGATCCTTACAGCAATTCCTTATTCCTGTTCTGTGGAAAGAGGGCTGACCGGATCAAAGCAGTCCATTACGAGGGAGACGGTTTCTGCCTTTTATACAAACGGTACGAAAACGGACGTCTCCAATGGCCGCGGACCGGCGAAGAAGCAAAACAGATTTCTGATCAGCAGCTGCGCTGGCTTCTGGAAGGTTTGAACCCGGAGCAGCCAAAGGCGGTTCAGAAATGGCTCCCGCATAAGTCTGAAAATACTGAAAATCCTTAGAAATGCTGGGAAATCTGGCGATTCTATGGTATAATAATCCTATCGAAGCGAAAGGGTTTTCAGGTTATGTCAGCTACGGAACAGGAGTATAAAAATCATATCAAAGAACTGGAACAGCAGGTCCGGCTCCTGAAAGAGCAGGTTGATTTCCTGACCCGTAAACTTTATGGAACAAAATCCGAGAAGACATCTACTCTCGAAATCGAGGGGCAGATGTCTCTTTTTAATGAAATCGAAACCTGTGCGGATCCTGATGCACACGAACCGGAGCTTGTTGAGATAGAGAAGCACCTACGTAAAAGGAAGTACACCGGTCAGCGGGAAGAACTGGTAAAAAATCTCCCTCACAGCAAAGTACTCCATACCATAGATGAAAGGGAACAGATATGCGATAACTGCGGGAGTACGATGGTGAAAGTAGGGGAAGAATTCGTCCGCACGGAAGTACAGTTTATCCCTGCAAAACTCAAGGTGATTGACCATTACCGGGAAACGTATGAATGCAGGTCGTGCCGGAAAAACGGAACTCCTTATATGGAGAAGGCTCCGGTGCCATATCCTCCCGTCCTGCATTCTCTGGCATCTGCATCTACCATCACCTGGCTCATCCACCAGAAGTTTGAATTAAGCATCCCGCTGTACAGACAGGAAAAAGAATGGGAGGCTTTGGGATTACGTTTAAGCAGAGCGACTATGTCAAACTGGCTTCTGGTTGTCTATCGGGACTGGCTTGTACACATCGTCCACCGTCTGAAGCTGGAACTTCTGAAACAGAGATACCTTCATATCGATGAAACACATGTACAGGTGCTGAAAGAACCGGGACGGAAAAATACGTCCGATTCCTATATGTGGGTTTACTGCAGCATCAGAGATGCTGTAAATCCCATCCGCTACTTCGAGTACCAGCCGGGACGAAGCGGGAAATATCCGGAAGCGTTTCTGAGGGAATATGAAGGTTATATCCATACAGACGCTTACTCTGGATACAATGCAGTTTCAGGAGTAAAAAGATGTCTTTGCTATACGCATCTGCGCCGGGCTTTCGTGGATGCGCTCCCAAAAGACATCCATAATTCGGAAGCATCAAAACCTGCGGAAGCAATCCTCCGTCTGAATCAATTCTTTAACATAGAGTCAGAGTTGGAGGCGCTCCCTCCTGATCAGAAGAAAAAAGAACGTCTTATCCGCGAGAAACCGCTTCTCGAGGCTTTTTGGTCATGGGCAGAAAAAAGTGCCATCGGAGAGCTGCCGAAATCCAAACTTTCAAAAGCTTTTCATTACGCCTTAAATAACCGTGAAGGTTTTTGGAATTATCTGGAAGACGGGAATTGTTCCATCAGTAATTCGCTTGCGGAAAACTGTATCCGTCCCTTTGTGATCGGCAGAAAGAACTGGCTGTTCTCCGGCAGTCCGAAAGGGGCGGAAGCCAGTGCAGGAATCTATACACTGGTAGAGACAGCGAAAGCGAATGGGCTTGCCCCGATGAAATATATAAAATATATCCTGTCCGACATGCCGGGGAGTGCTTTTCTTGAACATCCTGAATATCTGGATGATTATCTGCCTTGGAATCCTCTTGTAAAAGAATTCTGTCGATAACCGTTGACCTTTTAGTATAAAAGGCTGACGGTTATTTTTCTATACACTGTTTTATTTGACGCTTACTTTCAAATCATAAAGGAAAGGAGGTGAGATTGATGAAACCGTCTGACTTCCAGAAAACAGTTCAATGTCGTTTTGAAAGTTGTTTAAAGAAAGTTGTCCGTAGTGTCGTGAAAGATTATTACAAGGAATTAAACCGTCGTAAGAATAAAGAAATATCTTTCAGCGAATTGCCAGATGTCCTTGTTGATAAAATGGCTGTTTGGGACGACTACGAAACAGATTATACAATCTTTTCAGTATGTGGCATTGATATTCGTGTCCTTGATGATGAATTGGCAGAAGCCTTGAAGAAACTTCCAGAAAGAAAACGCAATACTCTGTTGATGTATTACTTCTTGGAAATGACAGAAAGTGAAATTGCCAACTTGCAGAAAATCACGCAAAGCGGTGTATTTAGAAACCGACATCACGCTTTGGAAACTATGAAAAAAATACTCAAGGAGGAACATTAGAAAATGAAACAGTTATTTAAGAAACCGTCTTATTACTTGATTTCATCAGCTATGGACGGAAACGAAAAAGCGATTGAAAAATTACTGGCATTTTATGACCCTTATATATCAAAGTGCTGTTTGCGTTCACTTTATGATGAATACGGCAATGTTTATATCGTTGTAGATATGGAATTAAAAGGACGTATCAGAGAAGCACTTATCAAAATGATTTTAGGTTTTGATATTGAAGATATGGACTTAGAACCAGAAGAATAAGCAGTTTTTAGCGGAGCATGATTTAATATCCCCCTCTTTCCTGCTCTGCCACCTGCTTTTATATGAAAGCAACACGCTTTCACCACAGCTCTTTGACAACTGAATAAAGCAGACAGATACGTTTGTGAGATGGCGAGCCACGGGGACTGTACGCCACGACCTTTTCAAAAGAAAGCGAGCGACCCACGCAGTGATCCGAGAGCGACTGTTGGAAAAGTTGTTTTGCCACGACCTATCCTCACAGAATAATGATACGTCCGCATGGTGCGGTTCTGCCCACAAGAATGGGAATAGTTGAGATACTAATGGAGCTTTCCAAAGCCGTCTGCCTGCTTGTAAAAAACGACACACAGTAAAGGGGGGTGCATAGATTATGAACAATACTGATGTGCCTATTTGGGAAAAATATACGCTGACGGTTGAAGAAGCGTCCAAATACTTCCGCATTGGCGAAAAGAAATTGCGTAAATTAGCCGAAGAAAATCTTGACGCTGGCTGGGTTATCGTGAACGGCAACCGTATTCAGATTAAGCGAAAACAATTTGAAAAAATCATAGATACATTGGACGAAATCTAATGTCATTGAGCCGTAGATATGGTATAATAAATATAGCGTATCACGGCTCGTTCCATGACGGAAAGGAGCTTTACACTATGTCTAATGTAAAACGAAAAGACAGTAAAAATCGCAATTTGCGTAATGGAGAGAGCCAGCGAAAAGACGGAAGATACGTTTATAAATATACCGATATATACGGAAAGCCACAATTTATCTATTCTTGGAAACTTGTACCGACAGACAAGACACCTGCTGGAAAGCGTGATGATATATCGTTGAGGGAAAAAGAAACACAGATTAAAAAAGACCTTAACGACGGTATCGATACAGCAGGCGGTAAAATGACAGTCTGCCAGCTCTACGACAAGAAGAACAGCCAAAGAAAGAACATCAAGAGGGCTACTGAAAAAGGACGACAGTATCTTATGAACGCTCTGAAAAATGACCCATTGGGTATGAGGGCGATTGATACTGTTAAGCAGTCGGACGCTAAAGAATGGGCTATCAGAATGAGCGAAAAAGGATACGCCTATAAAACGATTGATAACTACAAGCGTTCCTTGAAAGCGTCATTTTACATGGCGATACAAGACGACTGTATCAGAAAGAACCCGTTTGAATTTAAGCTAAGTGATGTTCTGGAAGATGATACGGAGCAGAAAGTTATCCTTACACCAGAGCAGGAAGAACGCCTGCTTGCCTTTATGGAAAAGGATAAGATTTACAGCAAGTATTATGATGAGGTTGTGCTTCTGCTGGAAACGGGACTTCGTATTTCTGAATTTTGCGGACTAACGACGCATATTGATATGCAGAACAGAATACTCAATATAGACCACCAGTTATTGAAAGACAGCGAAATCGGCTACTATATTGAAACGCCAAAGACCAAAAACGGAAAACGAGAACTTCCATTGACAGAACGGGCTTATCAAGCAATCCAAAGAATACTAAAGAACAGAGGAAAGGCACAACCGTTGATTGTAGGTGGTTATAGCAATTTCCTATTCTTGAACCGTGAGGGCTTACCTAAAGTTGCAGGAAACTATGAGGGCATGGTGCGAGGACTAATTAAGAAGTATAACAAGTATCACACGGACAAGTTACCGAACATCACACCACATTCATTCCGACATACTTACTGTACGAATATGGCAAACAGAGGAATGAACCCAAACACCCTGCAATATCTTATGGGACACGCTAACATAACCATGACACTTGGCTATTATGCACACGGTACATTTCAATCTGCAAAAGCAGAACTGGAAAGACTGGCTTGTTAATATCGGAGCTTATATTTACTACTCATTTACTACTTTTGGTTGCATTTTCATGCTGGTAAATGCCAGCTTATGCAAGGTATCTTCCAAAAAGAAAATACCGATAAAGCCCTAAAATACGGGATATATCGGCATTTACCAACTTATGAAAAGATAATCAGAAATTTAGTAAGTTTTTATATAAAAAAAATTACATGTTTTTGTGAAAAAAATATTTATGTGAATTTATAATGAATAAAAACTGAAAATATGTACAAAAAGCACATTGAAAAAAGAAGAAATATAGATATAATGTAAGTATGTAGACGAAAAAGAAAAGCTGAACAAGACTATTTGCATATGAAAAATAAAAAAAACGATGGAAAATATGTAATTATAGATGACGGGACAGCAGGGGGGCTGTTTCTGAGTGAGAATGAATACTATGTTGATGAGAATAAAAAAGTTGTTTTGTGCAATTCTGAAAAAAAGATAATCTGTTTAGAAAGAGATATAAACTAACACATGGCGATAAGTGTTATAGTATCATCAAATATTTTTGCCCAGAGGTAGAATTTATCTCTATAAAAATTATGGAAACAGGGGAAAGAGGTAGCATTGATTCATTCAAAGCGGCGTTAGAATGGTGCTTAAAAGAAAAGATAAAACTTGTGCATATGAGTGTTGGAACAACAAATTATATAGATGCAAAAAAGATAGAAAATATTATAAAACAAATGGTTTCTAATAAAATGATATTATGTGCAGCGCTATCAAATACAAACTTTCCTACATGGCCGGCATGCTTTGATGGGGTTTTCGGGGTAAGAAATTATATTGCTAAATTGCAGGAAAAAGAAATTTCGGTGTCTAAATCATTTCCTTTTTCGGAAATGAATTCGATACAGTTAAATTTTGATGACGTTTTAAAGAAGATTGTTGGGAAAGAATACAAATCAAATAGTTTTGCAGCTCCGATTATTACTGTGCTTTTGATATGTTATTTAAGGAAAAATAAAAAAGGTTCATACCAAGATGCAAAAAAATTTATTATGAATCATATAAACAAATGTATCTATGAAAAAGAATTGGAATGGAATGGGATTGTGAATAATAAAGCGTGGTCGCGAGTTTTGAACAAAAAAAGATGTGTTTTTTAAAATTAATTGACAAGGAAAGGGATTTTGAGCATTTGAAAAAAATATCAGTTGTTGATATTAAAAGTGATTCTCAAATAGAAAAATTGAGCGATAGGATTATTTGGACACTTGAAAATTAAACATAAGCTTGTCGCATTTTGAAATATATAGGGGGAAGAAAGAATATGTTGAAAAGAGCAAGCAGAAAATTAAGAAGTACTCCTGCGAAAACATTGATGTATATCATACTGTTTTTAGTACTTTTCCTGGCGATATTTTCTATGCTGATGATTGGAATTGCAAGTGGAAATAAAGTGAAAAGAGCACAGGAAACATTGGCCAACTCTATTACTCTGCGCGGGCCGGCCGAGGGAGAAGCTGGAAAATCATGTACTGTATATGCGATCCCGTCCGCAATCGTAGAAAAGTTCATTGACAGCAATTATGTTCAGGGGTACACCATGGAAGCGGGAACATATTGGCTTGATCCGGTGGATACGGAAACATATATCAGCGAGGAGACACAACAGCGCCTAAAAGGTTATCTGAAAGATTCAGGCATGTATACGATGACGGCTGTTGGAACACTGGACTGCGCATACGATACCTATTTTCTGGCAAAGGGTTACAGGATTGTGGAAGGAAGCGGACTGAGCTACGGAGAACGGGGCAAATATGAAGCTGTGGTAGGAGAAAAATACGCCGAAAAAAATCATCTCCATGTGGGCGATACTGTTAAATATAAAATGGAGCAGGGAACGATCGAATACTATAAAGTAAGTGCCCCGGAAGAAATTAGTTTCAAAATTCGAGGCATTTACAGAACTCCAGAGGTTTATCAGTCCGATTCCGTTGTGAATGACTGGCACAATAATTTAATTTTTATTCCACTGGATATTTTCTGTGAGTATTCTATGAAAGCATTAAAAATTCAAAATGTGGGATTTAATACAGTTACGGTCTATTTGAAAGATACAAAATCAGTTGAACCATTCATAGAAGAAACAAAAAACAAAATAAAAATAGGAAGTGTGGATGATGTTGTACAGACCGATGAAAATGGAATACGTTCCAGCGTAAAGCCAATGGTAATATCACAGCAGGATTTGGAATCTGGAGAATGGTCCTATCAGTTGATTCGAAACAAGGAATGGTATGAGATGGTTGCGAAACCTGTTGAAAAATTGAATCGTCTGATAGGATATATGATCGTAGGATTTGTGACTGCCGGAATTTTACTGTTCGGCATTCTGACCAGCCTGTCAGTCAAAGGGCGAAAACGTGAGATTGGAATTTTACTTTCGATGGGGGAACACAGAAAAAGGATTTTAGGACAGTTCGTTTTGGAGAATTTGGTTCCGGTTTTGATTGCCCTGGTTTTTGCGGCGCTGTGTGCGACACCAACAGCAGAGTATTTCGCAGATCGGATGATTTCGAATCAGGCTGAGAAAGTGGAGCAGGAAAATGAAGATCTGTCGGGAAATATTAAAAACGCGCTCCCGACAAGCGAAATAGCTGCGTATGAATCAACGGGAGTAACTGTTGATACGGATTTGTCCATTGAGTGGAACTGGAAAATCATGACGGGGATGATTCTTGGTATTTTAGATCTTTTCCTTTTGATATTAATTCTGCAAGTCGGCAAAATAACTAGAGAAAGCCCGGCATCTATATTGCTGGACAGAAAGTAGGTGTTCATGAAGAAAAAAAGAATGATAATGATCGTAGCGATGGTTCTGGTGCTGGTATGGCGGGAAGACGTTTTTGCAGTGGAATCTGGAACGACACAGGTTTCGCTACAGGCAGACTGGCTCCAAGAGGGAGATTACCAGTATAGCGTGGAAGAAGATGAAACTGTAACTTTACGAAACTATATCGGGACGGAAAGCGTGATTGTCACACCGAAAGAAGTAGGTGGGAAAGAAGTGACGAGAATCGGAGATTCCTGCTTTTTGAGAAAAACGGATCTTCGGGCAGTGCAGATATCCGAAGGCATTGTTGAAATCGGGGAATCTGCCTTTGCGGAAGATGGTCAGTACAGTGATACAACTGCTGGGTTTATCAGCATTGTAATGCCAAAAACACTAAAAAAGGTAGGAAAAAGCGCATTTCAGGGAACTAGAATCACACAGATTTATTTTTATGATGGTTTAGAGAGCATTGGTGATAATGCCTTTATGTATTGCTCTTCTTTGTCAAAAATACGGATTCCAGATAGCGTGGAGAAAGTAGGACAATTTTTATTTTTGGGAGCTGGAAAACCCTATGAAGAAAGTCAAGATAGTGCGATGAAGATTTTTGGCGGAAAAATAGCGGAAGAACTTGCAAAAGATAATCAAAGAGCCGAATATGGTGGTGAAGAAATGCAGGAAATTTCGATCCAGTATTGGCTTGAGAAGAAGGAGAATGAAACGAAAGAAGAGGTTATAGGACAAAAATATTTTGATAAAAATGATACAGGCTTTGAAAAAGTATTTTTTAAGGCTCCTTCGAGTGGAGAAAAGCAAAGTGGGAAAATAGTCTGGATGGACATATTTCTTGGGGTGTGTATGGTTGGACTAATAGGAATCAGTGTTTGCTTAAAGGATTAAAAATATTATATTTGTGAACAATGAAGAAAATAATAGAGAATAATAAATGTTTATATTTTTTAAAAGAGTTACTCAAATATAAAAAAGAAATAGGTATTTTGAGTATAAGCACTATTGTTTCTACAGTAACTGTATTTCTGCAACCATTATTGATAAAACAGATCACAGACATCGGAATACTCGAAAAAAATATGCCCCAAATTGTTAATGGAGTAGCCGGTTTATTTGTTTGTGTGCTGGTATATTTAATGATTGAAGTTGTGCAGGCAAAAACTTTTGCAGAAATACATAATTCATTCTATAAGAACTTGTATTGCAATGTATTTCGAAAATTATTGCATTTAAAAAAACATTATTTTCAAATGAAAAATAGTATGGAAATAGTGCAAATGTTACAATGCGATGTATCTCAGGTTGCGTCTATGACAGATAGATATGTAGTGATGAGCTTTTCGTATGTTTTTCGTGTAATTAGTGGACTTGCTGGACTTATGCTGTTGAGTCCTGAACTGTTTATGTTACAAGACCGGTAAATAGTTTAATTGATCTGCGTATGCATTTTGCAAGTGTCAAACCGTCCGCTGAACGACTTTATACATTTTTGAATATGGAAGAGGAACGAAGTGGAAGTAAAAGAGTGGAAAAAGAGATTTCGCCAATATTAGAATTTAAAAATGTGAGATTTCAGTATACAAAGGATAGGGAAGTGTTAAAGAAAGTATCTTTTAAACTTGAGCCGGGAGAAAAAGTGGCTATTATTGGAAAAAAATGGAAGTGGAAAATCAACAATTTTGGAATTACTATTACGATTTTATGAACCGGAAGAAGGAGAAATTTTATGTAATGGTGAAAATATAAAAGTGCTAAAATTATCAGAATACCGAAGCCTTTTTTCTGTTGTGAGTCAGAAATCAGCGTTGTTTTTGGGGGACATTGTGCAGAATATAGATTTGGAGGGGAAAGCAGACAGACAAAAACTGAATGAGGTACTAAGGAAAAGTGGCGTGAAAAAATACTTGCAACGTTTTCCAGAAAAAGAAAAAACACAAATAGGAGATGATGGAGCATTTCTTTCAGGAGGAGAAAGACAAAAGCTTGTGGTTGCACGGGCACTATTGAAAGATGCGCCGGTTATGCTTTTTGATGAAGCGTCCAGTGGATTTGATGTAGAAGCCAATGAATATCTTTATAAAATTATAACAGAAGAAATGCCGGAAAAATCTGTGATTTTTATTACACATCATTATGATAAACTGGAAAAATGTAGAGGCGACTAGATTATAGTAGAAAGGAACAATATGGCAGAACTGGAATTAAAAGAGGTAAGCTATTTTTACGAGAGCGGCGGAAAGAGAATTGATATTTTGGATAAAGCCAGCTATTCATTTGAGAAGGGTACTCTTTACACGATTGTTGGTCCTTCTGGATCGGGGAAAACAACGACGCTGACTTTGGCGGGTGCGCTGGAAGAACCTAAGAGCGGCTGCGTGTGCTTTGAAGGAAAAGATATCCGGGAAATTGGCTATACAAGATATCGAAACAGCAAGATTGGAATTGTGTTTCAGGCGTATAATCTGCTGCCTTATCTGACCCCGCTGGAGAATGTGCTGGCGGCAATGGAAATTACGTCAAATCCGATTAAAAACAAAAAAGAACGGGCGCGGGAACTTCTGACACGAATGGGAATTACAGAAGATCAGATGAAACGCAATATCAATAAACTTTCAGGAGGCGAACAGCAGCGCGTAGCGATTGCGCGTGCGATTTCGACAAATGCAGAGGTGATTCTTGCGGATGAGCCGACGGGAAATCTGGACGTTGATACGGCGGCTGGCATTGTGAAAATTTTCAAAGAGCTGGCTCATGAAGATAAGAAATGTGTAATAGCAGTTACACATTCGGAAGCATTTGCCGCGGAGGCAGATGTGGTGGTACGGCTGGAAAAGAAAAAATTGCAGGATTAAACATGGGGGGGAGGGAAAGTTTTTATGAACTGGATCAAAAGAGCATTTCGCAGTATTTCCTATCATAAAAAAAATACAATTCTGATGTTTTTAAGTTTCCTGATTTTATCCATCCTGATCCTGTTTGGCTTATGTATCCGCGCGGCAAGTCGGGAACGGATATGGGAGATTCGGACGAGCATCGGAGGAAGCGTGCTTGTATCGAATGAGCGTCAGATATACAGTGAAGAGCCGCGCGGTGTGAATTCGATTTCACATCAAAAATATTTGGAACTCTGCGCTGATGAAAGAATTCGGTTTGGCAGCTGTAATACGGTGACAGCTGCTCTGGCGGATAACTTTACAGCTGAAATTATGGACGGACAGGAAGAAAATGGAACAGAAAATATTTATGTGGAGGGATCATCTGATCCTGTCGAGTATTTTAGTTCTGTTTCTTCTGTAGTTACACTGATTTCGGGACATGTACCGCAGAATGCAGAAGAAGCGGTAGTCAGTGATGGGATTGCGGAACGGAATGGACTGGGAATAGGAGATACCATAGCTGTTCTTTCACCATACACAAAGGAGCGGTATACATTTAAAATCAGTGGTATTTACAGTACGAACGAGGCAGCTTACAGTGGAAATGCGGTATATAATAACCCAGCAAATGCTATCTATACCCTGGATACACCAGTTTATGAGATGAATGAAAATGATAATGTAAAAGAAATTACATTGCAGTTGAAGGACCCGGAAGAAGGAAGAGCGTTTGCTGAAGATGCGAAAAAAATGCCGGAATATATCAAAGAAGAATATGATATGGACTATACGGTAAATGTTTCAGCTTATAAAGCGGTGGCCGACAGCCTGAAGAGCCTGGCAGGGATTTCGAATCTCATGGTGATAGTTTCCGTGATCCTTGGAACTATCACATTAAGTTTTTTGATTCTTATGAATTTGCGGGATCGCATGTTTGAGATTGGCATTCTTCTTTCTGTTGGAGAAACAAAGATGCGGATTATGCTGCAGATGTTGATGGAATCTTTTTGCCCGGTATTGCTGGCAATTACAGCGGGGGTAATTTTTTCTTATCCTTTGGCGAATGTGATAAAAATAGCTGTAGATCTTTCGAACGGTGTGCAGGCTGCAATTAAGACACAGCAGATTATAATATTGTATCTTTGTGGAATGGGGGTTGTGCTGGCTTCTTCTATGGTTATGGTATACCAGATTGTACGATATCAGCCGAAAAAGATTTTGATGATGGAGTAAAAAAAAATAGTCAGATAAAATACTGAATATGCAGAATTGACCGTATTTTTCTAAAAATAAGAAAATTCGAAAAAAGGTGTTGACTTTTGCTTTCGGGGGTGTTATTATAACTAAGCTGTCAGCGAGAGCTGCAGTGAATGAGTTCTTTTGAAACAGAAAAACCTAGTTCGGAGCCGGGTGGCTGCCGCGGGTTGTCAAAACTGCTTCAAAAAACTTGAAAAAAGTTCTTGACAAAAGCAGATGAGTTTGATAAAATAAACGAGTTGCTGATCGAAAGAACAGCAAAGAAGTTCGGAAGAGCTTCGAAAAATAGATTAAAAAAGTTCTTGACAAACGAAAAGCTATGTGATAAAATAAATGAGCTGATCCGAGTCGGAACGGCAGAGATCCTTGATAATTAAACAGTGAAACACATCCTCGAAAGTTCTGAATAAGTAATTCAAAACGATCGAAAGATCCTTTAAAACAGTAAAAGGGATAAATTAGCTAGTATGTTGATTTTGAACTTGGAACAAATCTCGCAAGCGAAGCTTGCAAGATGAACGCGTAAAATTCGCCTGTGCAAGCACGTGAATTTCTAAACGCGCACATTTTATCAGAGAGTTTGATCCTGGCTCAGGATGAACGCTGGCGGCGTGCTTAACACATGCAAGTCGAGCGAAGCAGTTAAGAAGATTCTTCGGATGAAACTTGATTGACTGAGCGGCGGACGGGTGAGTAACGCGTGGGTGACCTGCCCCATACCGGGGGAT
>NZ_QUIM01000022.1:333-16126 GCF_003480245.1 Blautia sp. AM42-2 | reverse complement strand
ATCTATCATTTTGGTGCAAGCGTAATTCATGAGTAATGTAGCAATATTTTGCGCTTACCATTAATCGCAAATGGAGCACTTTGAATAAAAAAACGTTAAAAATTTTTCATCCTTTGTGCATTATATTTTTAAGTTTAATAGCGTATAATATCACACTTGATGAGAAAGATTATCAGCGAAAAATATTGAAGATATCAAATTTTGATATTTTTTTTGATATAAACTAAGACCTCGCAGGGTTTAGATTAGAGGGATAACGATGCAACTGAAAAATTCGACAGATTACGCAATTAGAATTGTATGTTACTTAGCGGCACAGGAACGGATGGTATCTACATCAGAATTGTCACGGAAGCTAAATGTTTCTGCTAATTATGTTCCTAAAATAGCAAAAAAACTGAAAGATGCAAAAATAGTCAATGCCTGTGAAGGTATAAATGGTGGCTATATGCTGGCAAAACAACCGGAGAACATTTCTTTAATGGATATTATATCGTGTGTAGAGGAAACAATGGCAATTAATCGTTGTTTGGAAGAAGATCGTTTTTGTCCCAGAAATTTAGAAGATACCTGCAAGATACATAAAATATTGTTGAGTTTGCAGAATACATACAATAATAAATTAGAGAGCGTAAAGGTTTCAGACGTTATCCGTCCTGGAGAAGATGAATATTTTGGACGATTTTATGTTGTATTAAAACTGAACTTGAAAGAAAAAAGCTACGAGTGTGTATATTCACATATCCGTGAAGTGTATGAGAAAGTAAGGAAAACAAAAAGTTATGAAGAGTTCATAAATCAATATATAGAAAGATATGTGTATACTTCTGATAAAAAAATGGTTCATGACTTCTTATCAAGTGAAGGATTAGAAGAAAGACTAGTTGATGGATGTATGGAAAAAGATCTTCCGTATCGCAGAATTACTGGAAAAGATAAGAATGCATATGTTTGGATGGAAGCAAAAAAATATATAGATGCAAATGAGAATACTGCAATTATTACCTTACATAATGAGAAGATTGTCCAGAACACAGTTATAAGGATGGAACAGGAACTCGTAAAGAAAGAACAGGATATGGCAAAGCAGTATTGGGATATGGTATCACTTTTAACTACTGTATTGAATCATAATCAGTTAGTTGAATCAGGGTATCAAGACGATATCAGCTTCTATACGAAACAGGTATATCTTCAATTGCAGAAGAATTATCCGGAATATGGAATTACGGATGAAGAAATTGCTTCAGTAGCCCATTTGGCACCGATTCATGATATTGGAAAGATAAAAGTACCAATTGAAATTTTGAATAAAAATGGAAAGTTGACAGATGAAGAAATGAATGTAGTAAAACAACATCCATTAGTAGGTGCAGCGATGACCCAGAGATTCCCAGAGGGGATAACAACGGAAAAGCTGAACAAATATAGCTATGAAATATGCAGACACCACCATGAAAGATATGATGGATCAGGATATCCAGACGGTTTAAAAGGGAATGCGATTCCGATGTGCGCACAGGTCGTTGGGATTGTTGATGCTTACGATGCATTGATCAATGATCGTCCATACAAAAGAAAATATGAACCAGAAGAGGCGATACGGATGATTTCAAATGGTGAATGCGGAGCGTTTTCTAAAAAACTGATCCAGTGCTTGACGGCGGCAGCAAAGCAGCCAGAGTGGTTAAAAGTAACAAAAAGTCAAGCATGACAGAAGATTTGAGGCGATTTTATGAACAAGAAATTGAGTGTTTTAAGACGAATTACAGCAGTTGTTCTGTGTGTTACATTATTATCTTCGCAAGTCGTAGTTGCGAATGCTGAAGATTCAGAAAGAATGAATGTGCAGACCAATAGTGAAATTACAGATATATCGGAACAGGATGGTTTCAGCAGTGATACATCTGAAATATCTGATATCACGGAAAGTGATATTCCTGATTCTTTTGAAGGAGAATCAGAGCCAAATACAGATATTAGTTCTGAAGTAACAGAGGAATTTGGTAATTCTGAAGATCAAGGATTTACAGATGGAGAAGAAACAATTATCGAGGATGAAAACACCTCAGATACTTTGGAAGAAGCAAATCCAGATTATGAAGATGGAAAAATATGTATCTACAATTACCAGCAACTTCTGCAAATCGGTACAGGAACACAGATGTTTTCCGGAGACAAAGATGGAAATGTTGGTGAAGGGGATAAGGTTCTTGCAGATGGTGCAGAACTTACCTATGCATCAGACGCTTCCTATTGTTTGATGAATGATATTCCAATAGATAATGAAAATGTCTGGAACTTCCCATCAGATTTTACAGGTAGCATCACTTCATCATCAGAGCGCACGGGCAACACAGTATATGATTCAGTGACTGATACGATTTATGTGTATAACCGATACCAGCTTGAATTGATGAAAGGGGAATCTTCAGACAGCGAACCTGTAATGAGCGAGGATTATATTGCTGAAAAAGTTGGAATGGGACAGGTTTTTACACTGGAAGATGGTTCCTATCTTACTTACAGCAAAACACATAATTATGTGCTTGCTTCTTCATTTACAACAGAAACACCGGAGCTTCTTGCAAATAAGGCTGGGACAGAGGAGACAACTCAGGATATTACTAGCGCATATCCGTCCGACTATGAAGGAAGAAATTATTTCGGTCAGGTGGTAAAAAAGATTGGTGATAAAAATTATATTCTGATTGGAAATGAAACACAGCTTCGGGCAATCGGAACAGATACGGATGTGACAGAGCCAATCTGGCGAGTGTATGAAACAAGAGAGAAAAAGCCGGGAATACTTGGGGGCGCACTGAGTGGATATACAGCCTGGAAACCAGCAGCTGATACACAGACATACAAAACAGAACTGTATTATCCGGGTGATGCGGATATTGTAAAGTTTAATGATACATATAATTGGTCTGGAAAAGAATTGTATGGAAATAAAAAAGGTGACCATAAGCTGGGAGAAACAGAATATCTGGATAATTCATCCTTGGATATAGCTGGCACAACAGCTACAAAGCGTTATGTATATGTGAGCAGTACTATTCAGGAGTCAGCCGATATGACGGTAACTGCGACAGACAGTACTGCCAGTGCTTCCGAAGCGGCATCTGTTGAAGCAGGTGCAACTGTAAAAGACAGAGATTTGATTGATATGACTCCGGTAGAAAGTGAGGAAGTAGCTGAGTCAGAAAGTGATGATATAGATGCTTTTACAAGTGATGGTGACGAAAGTGATTTTACTGATGATACAACTCCGGAAAGTATAACGGTTGACGAGAATAAAACTTACATCCTTACCTATGATACATCCAAAAGTAGCAATACCAATATTGCAGGATCTGGATATAAATACAGTAAGGATGCGAATTATATTATCTTTCGTGATATTGATCTTTCCAAAGAAGGGACTAATTCTAATGGGAAAGATGATAACTGGACTCCTATAAAGAACTTCCAGGGAAATATGGAAGGCCGCAAGGGAATGACAGAAGGTGCTAATGTCAAAATCAGTAATGTAAAGATGGTACAGGACACAGCAATTAATCAGAGTGCTTATTCAAATGGAAGTAGCTCGGACACGGAATATGGTGTTGGATTTTTCAGAAGTTTATCGACCCCATATGACAGTTCATTACAGATTTCATCAAAACAGGTTGTCGTAAAAAATCTTACCTTATCAGGAGTTTCTGTATCAACGACAACGAATTCTATTAAAAAAGATTTTAGTTTGCTTGGTGTAGTGTTGACCAGAGTTTTAAAAATCCTGGGATTATCAAGTGGGTTGGAAAAGGATCCAAAATCTTTTTCAACAGGAGCTTTTGCCGGTGTTGTAAAAGGAAACGTACAAATATCAGACTGTCATGTAGAAGGATTATCAGGAGTGTCTAATGCAAACAGCTGGACAGGTGGTTTTGTCGGGTACATTTCAGGTATTACAAAATATGAAGCCCTTTCAGGAGTGCTTAAAGGAGTAACGGACGCACTTAGTACTTTATTAAACTTGATTCCAGTATTAGGTCTTGGGGATCTGATTACAACGCTTTTGAATGGAGGCGTTCTAAGTGTTGGAAACCTGATTCCAATTGGCTATGTGAATCCGGTGTTCAGCAATTGTTCAGTATCTGGCAATGATACGATATCTGGGCAGAATTATACAGGTGGATTTGCTGGTGAAACAATAGGTGCTGTAATGACTGGATGTTCAGTTAATGGTACTGAGAGTGTTAATGGTACAGATTACTCAGGAGGATTTATTGGTCGTGCTTCCAATGCAGTTGTTGCAGGTGCACTGGATCATCTGGGAATCCAAATAGCTGATTTCCCGGTCAATACAGTAATGCTTGGATGTAGCATTAATGGCAGTGCAAATGTATCTGCGACAGGAAGCTCTGGTAAGGAAAGTGGTTATGCAGGTGGATTTATAGGAGAAATGCGTAACAGTTATGCCGTGAACTGCAGTATTTCTTCTCTTGGTACAGTGTCCGGAAAAGATTATACCGGAGGATTTGCCGGCTTAGCAACCCTTGGTGCTGTTACATCTATTGATGAAAATAAAGGTCTTCTTGATCTTGTGAAAAAACTTCTTACAGGTTTGTTGAACGGTAATATTACGGATATGGATATTTTGAACCTGGTGGGACTTCGCCCTTCTGTTATAAGCGGATGTACCATTGACGGAAGTACGATATCCTTAGATGCCAGTGGCAAATATGCCGGCGGACTTGTAGGATATGCCGGAGCTGTTCAGGTTTCTAATACTTCAGAACTTGCAGATGGTTCAAAATCAACTACAAAAGCTTTGAATCGTATGCTTGCAAAAAACAGTATTTCTTACAGTTTTAATGAGCATTCTAATAGTATTACTGCATCAGAAAGCATGTCTGTTTCAGCAACAGAGAATGCTGGAGGAATCTTAGGTTACGCTAAAATGACCAGTGTCAGTGATGTCCTTGGCGGAACAGTTACAGCAGCAGACTACATGCGTTTTGAATGTAAAGATTGTTCCGTAAACGGAGGCTCTTTGGGACTTACAGTTACTGCGTCAAATCAGGAGAATGGTCGTGCCGGAGGTGCTATCGGTTATGGAACAGGTGGAGAAGTAAGGAAAACATCCGTCACAAATCTGAATTCTGTAACGGCTGGAAAGTGTGCAGGAGGATTTGCCGGATATTTCGGAAGTGGTACTCTTGCTAATGTTGGTGGTATTAAACTTCTTGGATTACCGCTTTTGAAAATTGACAGCCTTCTTTCTGTAGGGCAGATGATTGAGACGTTTACAGTTGACAGCACTGTTTCAGGTGTTTCGTCAGGATATAGTGTGTCTACTGGCAATGAGAAAGGTTATAGTGGTGGCTTTATTGGAGAATGCATTAGTGGACGAGCAAGGGACACTAAGATCAGCAACCTGAAAACTGTTACTGCATCTGCAACATCAGGAAAAGCCGGAGGCTTTGCAGGTTTTGCTAAAGCCGGAGATGCATTAAGTGCTGGAGATTCCACTACATCAAAACTGACAGGAATTGAATTAGAGAATCTGCTTGGAGTTGTCAGTGCCCTGAGACCGGAGTTCAATAATACTTCTATTGCCTATGTTTCGAATGGTTCTGACCCTCAGGTATCCGCTGATATGGCGGGCGGCTTTGTGGGAGACGGACAGGCAGTAGATATCAACTATGGAAACAACAATTCCGGATTCAAAGCAGACACGAATAGTGAGGATGGAACAACCGAAGGTGAGGCTGGTGCGATTGCAACAACAAATATTACCGGACTCTCTTATATAAAGGGAACCAGCTATGCCGGTGGTTTTGCAGGAAGGCTGATGCCTGGTGATGTGGCACAGACAGGTTCTATTAAGTTACTGGGCCTCTTAAATGTAAATCAGCTTCTCAGTGTTATGGATGTGGCTTATCCGAGAATTTCCGACTCTTCTATTGAGGGAGACAGCTTAGTTGTAACAGCATCCGGAAAAAATGATGATGTGGCTCTTGGAGATGCCGGGGGTTATATCGGTAATGGAAAAGCAGTCATGGTTAAGAATTCTGATGTGACCAATGTAAAAGAAGTCACAGCACCATATCATGCCGGTGGCTATATCGGAATTATGCGCTCCGGAAGTGCAGCGGAGGCAGGAGATGCCACAGGAGATTTTTTGAATAGTGTCCTTGGTAAGATCCTGAGTCTGAAAGAGCTGGCAAGTGTCCTTCAGGCGGCATCCAGCAAAATTACGAATTGCAAAGTTGCTGGTACCGCAGATGGTTTGACAGTTACGGCTGACAGCGGATTTGAAAACGCAGAAGGCTATGCAGGTGGCTTCGTTGGAGAGATGCAGAGCGGTCATGTAGATAATTCAGCAAATGCTGTTGATTCCGGAAAAGGAACGGCAGTAGAAAATCTTCTGAAAGTAGAAGGCCTTCGTTATGCCGGAGGGTTCGGAGGTCTTGTAAAAGCTGGAGCAGTTGCAGAGATTGGAGCTAAATCATCAATTCTTACAAAACTGGTTGATCTGACAGGATTACTATCCCTGGTCAATGCTTTTGTTCCGGTGATCAGTAATGCCAGTGTTAATTCTGTAGAAAAAGGGTTTACTGTTACCGTTACAGGTACTCTTGAAAAAGACAGCACCAACGATGCGGATGCCGGAAGTGCCGGAGGCTTTATCGGATGCGGAACTGGTGTACAGATCAGCAATTCCGATGTAAATAAATTGCAGCATACAGGTGTCAGTGAGCCAAAGAATCTGCAGCAGGAAGATGGTAGCAGTTATTACGGAAGCGACAGTGCATATGCGGTAAATGGTTATCGTTATGCCGGCGGCTATATTGGGAAAGCTGCTATGGGAAGTACGGCGGCTATCGGAGGTGCAAGCGTTCTGGATAAGGTACTTTCTGCCTCAAATCTGTTATCAGCGTTGACCGTAGTTGCATCTATCATAGACAGCTCAGATGTTTACGGAGCAACAGGCGGATTTAATGTTCTTGCAACAGATGGAGATGGTGATACCGGAAAAGCCGGTGGATATGCAGGAGAACTTCTTGGAGTTCAGATTCAGAATAGTAATTCTTATAATTTTGCACATATCATAGGGCGTGAAAGTGCCGGTGGATATGTTGGAACCATGGAGCCGGGGAGTGCGGCAGATGTGGTAGATGGATTAAGTGCTCTTGGAGGACTGATCAAGGCAGATAATCTTTTTGGCGTTTTACAGGCATTTGTTCCTGTGATCAAAAACAGTGAAACAACCTGTGTACCTTGTGGAGGTGCTGTGAGGGCTCAGGCTGAAAGTGATGACAGCATTTACCGTGGACTTGCAGGAGGATATGCAGGTTACAACTATGGCGGTCAGATCTGGGGAAACAATACGGATAACTGGAAAGGCTCTACATATGCAGGAACCGTAAGAGAATGTGCGGCCTATCGTATCCGTTCCGTATATGGAACGGAATATGCCGGAGGTTATACAGGACTGATGCGGTGTGCGAATGTTGCAGATACAGGAAGTCTGAAGGTTTTATTTGGTCTTATCAAACTAGATAATCCGCTGACGCTTCTTCAGGCGGTGTATCCGACAGAAAAGAATACAGCTGTTTATGGACCGCTTCGTGGACTGGATACGGATACCTGGAACAAATGGGTTGGTGCTGTCGGTTCTTATGGAAGTTACGGTAATAAATTACAGGCACTTGGTGAAGTCAATGATCAAGAACAGTTAAATGAGATCATTTCTCAGTATGCATATGGATACGCAGTCACAGCAGGAAGGAGCATTCTGGCAAGTAAAGCAACACAGGGCGGTTCTGCCGGAGGCTATGTAGGCCGTATGGAAGGCGGTACCGTGACAAATGGAACTGCAACAGATCTTCAGTCAGTGGAAGCCTTCAGAAGCAGCGGTGGATTTGCGGGTGAGATGCTTACCGGTTCTGTGGCAAACACAGGTGACGTTTCACTGGCAGGTCTTAAGATTATCGGTGCAGACGGTCTGGCGGCATTAAAAACCTTTGTGCCGGTTGTAAAACAGTCCCATGTGGACGGATATCGTTCCGGAGCAAGGATCAAAGCAACCGGTATTGCAGACAAAGACCTGGCAGGATTTGCCGGAGGCTATGTGGGAAGAATGATCGGCGGTCAGATCTGGGGAGATGAAAATACCTCTTGCAGTATCACAAATTTAAGGCGTGTAGATGGAACTTCCTATGTAGGCGGTTTTGCTGGAAAAGTAGATCCAGGTAGTGTGGCAGCTATTGATACAGCTACAAAGCAGGGACTTTTGAATAAGCTTCTGGATGTTCTTATGGTAAATGCTCCGGCAGAACTGATTAAGGTTCTGAATGCTACTGTTTCTACCATCCGCTGTGCATCTGTGTCAGCCTGGGATGACTGGGGCGTGATCGTAAACGGAACCTATCAAAATGGAAGCAATACCGGGTACGCAAAAGCAGCAGGAGGATTTGCAGGAAGTCTCTGCGGAGCGGTCCTCGGCGAGAAGGATACGCCGGGAAGCGGAATCCGTGCAGACAAGATTCGTTCCGTAGTAGCCGGTGAATATGCCGGTGGATGCTTCGGTATTGCGGATGTTTCCGGTGCCGCAAACATTAGTGCAGGTAATGAGACCTCGGTATTACAGTATCTTTTAAAACTTGGAAAAACCGATGTGTTGGATGCGTTCCGAAGTTATGTATATTACGGAAATGTCACAGGAAGTCCAGATGCAGGGCTTGGCGTCAGTGCTAACACAGCGACAAAATCAGGCCAGAATAATGAAGTAACATATAGCGGAACGGCTGGAGGATTTGGCGGTTCCCTGTTAAATGGCTCTGTCAAAAACAGCAGCGTAATGGGATTAAATTATGTAACTGGACTAAACAGCGTCGGCGGTTTTGTAGGATACTCCGGAAAAAGCGGAGTTGTAAAAATGGAGAAGCTGGATGTGCTGGGAGATAATGCAGGACAGCTCCTGGGCGGTGCCCTCGGCGTTCTGGATATTTTCGGTTCCCACATTGATGACAGCAGTGTGACAGGCATACCTGGAGGTTATACTGTTCAGAGTAAAGGCGGAGATGAGCAGATTGCGGGAGGATTTATCGGCTACGCAAATCTTGCCAGAATGTCAGGCTGTAATGCAGGAGATGCTCAAAATCAGGAAAACAGCCTGAAACTGGTAGAATCCGGTGGAACAGCTGGTGGCTTCGCAGGAAGAACAAGCTTTGCCTATCTAGCGGATGTAAAACTGGATTCCACAGTGGTGGATGCGTTGCTCGTAGTTCTGAATCAGCTTGTACAGGCGTTATATCTGGATAAGATCCAGGATTCCAACCTTTTGCATATCAATCTTGGAATTGTGAAGGTTGATGCACTGTATGAGGGAAATCTTCTCCATGTGAATCTGCTGGGACTGGATATTTCTGTCGGGCTGTCTAAAAAGTCGACAGAAAATAATCAACAGACAGATCTTGCAATCATCAAGATCGGAGATTCATCCATCAAGCTTCCTTGTGATAAAGATGGAATCATAACAAAAGATAATGATGTAAAGTCTAATATCAGTATCAATCTGATCAAGGCAAACAGGACAAAGATCACGGACAGCAGTGTGTATGGAATTAGTACAGGATATGATGTCTATGCAGGCGGAGCAGGAAATGATGCGGATGGTTCTGCAAATGATGGACGAAGCGGAGGTTTTGTTGGATACAACGATGAAGGACTGCTGAAGAATAACAATATGTATTACTGCGATGTGGTCCGTGGAACATCTAAGCTGGTGGGACCATTCAGCGGAAAAAGTGATCTGGACTCTGCATATGACTTTAATACAAAAGCAGGTGTAGAAGGCGAGAATAACAATTATCGTATCTACCGAAAACCGGCGATTAGTTTTGATGAGATCAAAAAGAATTCTAAACTTCTGACAGATACGTTCAGTCAGGAAAATGGATGGAGTATCTTCTCGATAAAACATGTCGTGCAGGTAGATGAGTATAACACCTTGCAGAATGCAGTTATGGCAACAAAAGATTCTTCTGAAACAGCAGATCTGAATGCATATATATCAGATGCAAAAGCTGTTCTGATGTCAGATGCCAAAACGACAGTCAATACAGGTGACAGCACATCACCGGAACCGTCTGATACGCAGGATCCATGTGATGAGAATGTAAACCTGACGATAAACAAAGTCTGGAAAGATTTCCGAAATATGGACAATCTCAGACCAGACTCTATTACGGTCACAATTTCCAGAAGCTGGACGGATGCGGAAGGAACAAAACAAACAGAAGTTGTGCCGGGATATGAAAACTATGAAATAAAAGGTGATATTTCAAAATCTACATGGCAGAAAGTGATTGAAACTCTTCCAGCCTACATAAAAGATGATGCTGACAAAACGCATTATTATGAATATTCTGTTACGGAAACGGAAATAAACGGATATACAACTACAATAAAAAGCTCTGATGATGGATTTACCTTCACGATTATCAACCGACATTTTGCACTTCTTCCGGACACTGGCGGAAAAGGCATCATGATGTTCATCGTAGCAGGTGGTTTGTTGTTAGCGTTCCTGCTTTATACCGGACGCAGAAGGAAACGGAAACAGACGATGTAGGAAAGGGGGAGTAGAGTCATGAGAGAGATATGGCTGCGTGGGGAACTTCCACCGTAAAAGCTGAAGGAATCCCAAGCGAACCAATAAAAAATCAAAAGAAAGTGAGAAGAGGAACATGAAGAAATTAGTATCAAGATTTATGGCAGTTCTGATGGCAATGACCATGATACTGTCCATGAGCATGACTGCATTTGCAGCAGATGCAGCAGATGCTCCAAAAGGAACCCTGACAGTCAACAATACAGTGGAAGGAAAGACTCTGGATCTGTATCAGATTTTTACAGCAACAAAAAGTGGCGAGAATGTAGCATATACACTGAACAGTGCATATGAAGGATTTTTTAAGAATAATACTAGAATTCCAGGATCTGAAAGTTTAACAGGCGAAGCTTTAAGTGAAGCGGCATATAACTATGTTAAAGAACAGGTCGGAGCAAATGGAGAGGCTGCTACAGCGAAAACATTTGCTAAAGATGTGCTTGGATGGATTTTAGATTCAAAGAACCATATTACAGCAACAAAAACAGTTAATACGACAGCAACTTCTACAGTAGTTTCTGATTTAGCATATGGATACTATTTAGTTTATCCAAAAGGAGCAACAGATACCTCCACAGCACCAGGAAATCAGACTTATACATCTGCAGCATCTTTAGTTAGCATTACAGCTGATACAGCTACAATTAACATGAAGAGCAATTACCCGACAGTAGACAAGAAAATCATTCCGGCACAGAGTGGAAGCGGAATTACAGTTGGTGCTATTGTAGATGCTTCATGGGATGGCAGCCATCAGATGGAATTGGACGATGAGAATAATCCTGAAGATACCATCGCACCACACAGCGAATCAGATGAAAAGAAAGCTGGAGATTTTGGAATTGGCGATACTGTCACTTATCAGCTGACTTCTAAAGTGCCGGACATGACAGGATATAATTCTTATACTTTTAAATTTAGCGATACTTTGTCCAAAGGACTGGACTTAAAAGAAGTACTATCTGTAAAAGTTGGAAATACAACACTTACTGCTAAGAAATCAGGAACTAATACATACGCACTTGCATATGACCAGGCTAAACGTACTTTAACAGTTACCTTAAATGATTTCTATAATTCCTATAAGAATCATACAGGCGAGACAATCACAGTTGTTTACACTGCAACCTTAAACAAAGATGCTGTAATCGGTATGAATCCAAATACCAACAAGGCGGTCGTTGAATACAGTAATGACCCGACAACAGGTGGAACAGGTACATCTGAGCCAAGCATCGTAGATGTACATACTTTTGATTTTACAATTTATAAATATTATTTAAAAGACCAGAATAATAAAGAAGATAAGACTGCACTTGCAAAGGCAGAATTTGAGCTTTACAAGGGAAACACAGAAGGTACTGCAGCAGATGAACAGGCGAAGGTTAATATTGTAGACGAAGGAGAAGGTGTATACCGTCAGGCAACAGCCGATGAAGCTAAAGCAACAGGCTTTACTTCTGCAAAAATTGTATCCGATGCTGACGGAAAAGTACTTGTAAAAGGTCTTGATGCTGGAACTTATTACTTAAGAGAGACAAAAGCACCAGAAGGATACAATAAGCTTCTCAGCGATATCAAGGTTGAGATTAAAGCAAACTATGATCCAAAAACCGGAAAACTGACAAGCTATTCAGTTGATTACACATACAATGGAACTACAACAACAGGTAAAGAAATTAAAGATACAAAAACTTCTCCAGAAGTAGCTGTAGAAAACAAAACAGGTGCACAGCTTCCATCTACTGGTAGCAAGGGTGCCCTCATGGTAACACTGGCTGGTATCGTTCTTTTCGGTGTATTAACAGCAAGCAAAGCTTTTGGCAAAAAGAAAGCAAAAAACTAAGACATTCTGAAGTTTAAGAATGGATAAAAAGACAGTTCATCTTCCCGGTATTGTACCGGGAGGATGTCTGCTTTTTCTGAAATGTCCAGTGTGGACTGGATATTTCAGAAGAAACAGACGAAAAGGTGAAAGGTATTATGAAGAAAGTAGTAAAAATACTAAGAGGAATCGGATATCTGATGGCATTTTCTTTAATCCTGTATCCGGTAGTGAGTAATTACATTAATCAGATGAACAGCACAACCATTGCTACAGATTATGAACAGGAAGTTTCGCATTTGTCGGAAGAACAGGAAAATGCAATGATCAAGCAGGCACAGGACTACAACGAAAGCCTGATCGGAATTGGTTCCATAGCAGATCCATTTTCAGAAAGCAATGAAAACCAGACAGAAGATGATGAGTATAACAAACTTTTGAAAATTGATGATACTGGAATGATGGGATATATTGATATCCCAAAGCTTGATGTTGTTCTTCCGGTTTATCATGGAACATCCGAAAAAGTACTGCAGTCAGGTGTAGGACATCTGAAAAACACCTCGCTTCCGGTAGGCGGTGAGAGCTGTCATGCGGTATTATCCGGACACCGTGGACTTGCAAATGCCAAGATATTCACCGACCTGAACAAGATGGAGGTTGGAGATGTATTTTATATTAAAGTTCTTCATCATACCTTTGCCTATCAGGTGGATCAGATTCTGACAGTATTGCCATCAGATACAGATGCTTTACAAATTGAAAAAGGCAAGGATTATGTAACGCTGGTCACATGCACTCCTTATGCAGTTAATACACACAGACTGCTTGTACGTGGCACCAGAATTCCGTATGAAGAGGCACAGAAGATAGATGAGGAAGTTGGTCTTCATCATACAATTCCATTCAATTTGATTCTATTGATTGGGGGAATTGTTGCTTTGATCATCATATGGGTGAGCATTAAATCTCATAAACGCAGGAAGGAGAAAAAACATGAGCAGAATAATTAAACATAAGCGAATATATATGTGTATGGCCAGTGTGATGTGTATGCTTTTACTCCTCATTCCGTTACCTGTGTCTGCGAATGATCAGGGAAGTATATTATTAAAAGCAACTGTTGAAGATGAGACCACGGTATATAAGCTAAGTAATATTGAATTTACGATGTATCAGGTTGGAACATATAAAAATAATTCATGGGCATTAGTGAGTGAGTTTGCAAAGTCTGGAGTCATATTTGATTTTGAGGATTCTTCTGCTCAGGCAGAAGCTGCAAAAAAACTGGGAAAATATGTACAGGATAACGGCATCCAAGGAATATCAGGGAAGACCAATTCCGATGGAGAAGTTATGTACAGAGATCTGGAAAAAGGTGTGTATCTTTTTGTGCAGACACAAAAAACACAAATTGGAAATCAAGTATATCAAAGCGAACCTTTTATCATAACAGTTCCAGGTAATTATGATGGTCAGATAATTTGGAATGTAACGGCAGAGCCTAAATTTAAAAATGAATCGATACCACCAATTACCACGAATACGCCACCAGTTTCAGAAGAACCATCAGGTGATAATAGCAGTCATACTCCAAATGTAAAAACGGGAGACGATACGAATGTAATTATGTGGCTTTCCTTAATGGGAATATCCTTAATCATATTTAGTATATGCAAAAGAAAATCCCATAAATAATATGAGAAGATCGGGAAATCCCGGTCTTTTCGTTTCGTTATATAACTGTCATAATCCAAAAACAAATACCTCCGGAGGTGCACCGTATGGCGTCACCTGGGAGAAAATGGGTTTTAAACCATGGGAAGATTTGAAAGAAAATGAGTGAGTTGCCAGTGCAATCTTATTTATCTCTTGTGACAGAAATAGGTTCCCGTTTTGCTGGAAGTAAGTCTGAACTGATCTCAGGAGAATTAAGCAGTGCTGTGAAATTCTGTCTGATGATATCCAGTGTCTTCTGCTTTTTCTGTAATTCCTGCTTTTCACGGACAGTAGCAGCCTGTTCAGATTCAAGATTTTCTATCCGCTTCTGGATTTTATTAGAGCTTGGGATTTTGGTAACACCGAGATCCTGAAGCTCTTTTTTTAGTGAATCGTGGAGTTGGTATTCTGCTTGATGTTTGGTCCGGTATGCGTTTGGATTTTTAGCAGATTTGCAATCTTCAATCACTTTACGGCAGGGCCGGTAAGAATCACAATGTTTTTGAATGACTTTCTGCGTGTTCAGTTCATTGTTGATTTGTGTTATTCTCTGTTCAGCCGCTTTAACAGAAGCATCAACATCAGAAACATGCTGTTGAAAATCTTCATAATTCAGCAGATTATTTTCAGAAAGATAGTCGAAGGTGCGGGTTGCCTCTTTTAGATTATTTAGTTTTGCCCAACGTTCAAATCCTTCTCGATTGCCGGTTGTAACATAAGTGGAAATATTGATATACAGGCGAGCACCTCTGGACAGATGCTTTGGAGTTTTCACTTTGCTACGATTTTTTGCCAGACGGATGCGGATATTTTCTTCGCTATAATAACTTCCGAGAGATTTCATGTAAGTGAAGTCCTTCTGCTCCGGTGCACGGAAGGACAGGTGTTTTCCTTGGCGGACTTCATATCCGGCTAACTGCATTTTTTGTAGAAATTCCTCATAGTTGATGGAAGTCCAGATTGCCTTATCAACTGCAACACGTAGCTTGACTTTCCAACTGGTGCCATGATGATATTCCATGTTCTCTTTATAGCTTTTTCCTTTTTCTCCGGTTGGCATACTGGTGGCAAGTCCATTTTCTTGGCAGATGCGATTACTGATCCGGCAGATTTTATGGTAGCTCCGCTTATTGGAAATGATCATTAACGCCCATTGTCACTGTAACCTGTTGGATGAATCTTATATTCAGGTCGCAGTTTATGATGAAAGACTGGAGGTGACTTCTCCGGGTGGATTATATAACGGATTAACTTATGAGGAAGTCATGAATGGTCATTCGAAGATCCGGAATAAAGGCATTACCAATATATTCAGTCAGATGGGACTTGTAGAAGCATGGGGAAGCGGAATAAAAAGAATCCTTAATGCTGCAGAAGAGTATGGACTTTCGAAGCCGAGATTTTAGGAATTCGATAAGACGCGTCCATCGAATTTACGCAAGTAATTGAGATGGACAAAATAGTGGTTGTATTAAATGAAAAAATATAGTATAATACAAACATGAATACAACATATAAATTAAACAACAATGTCGTCTATTCGTGCAAATACCATGTAGTATGGTGTCCTAAATATAGAC
>NZ_QUIM01000022.1:0-323 GCF_003480245.1 Blautia sp. AM42-2 | reverse complement strand
GTATGGTGTCCTAAATATAGACGAAAAGTATTAACCAATGGTGTAGATACCAGGTTGAAGGAACTGCTCACAGAGTATGCTGCAAATCTTTCTGTAGAGATTCTGGAAATGGAAATCATGCCGGATCATGTTCATATGCTGCTGGAAGTAGACCCTCAGTTTGGTATTCACAAAGCCGTAAAATCTTTCAAAGGCTATACTTCCAGAATTTTAAGACAGGAATTTCCATATCTTAAAACTAAGATGCCGACGCTTTGGACAAATAGCTATTTTGTATCTACCGTTGGCGGTGCCCCGCTGGAAGCAGTAAAACAGTATATCGA
>NZ_QUIM01000021.1:1831-25609 GCF_003480245.1 Blautia sp. AM42-2 | reverse complement strand
TCCGGAAAGACTGATCAGCTCTTAGCGGAATGCGTGGTCAGATGAGCCGGAATTTGCATTGGATGTAGGTTGAAAAATGACCAAATATATAAACAGGCAAAGAAAGCGTGCTGAAAAGGTACGCTTTACAGAATTGAAAAGGAGGCAACATATGAGTGTGATATTAGAAACCAAGCAGCTTTGTAAGTTTTATGGCGCAGGTGAGAATCAGGTCAAAGCGGTCAATCAGGTGGACATTCAGATTGAGCAGGGAGAATTTGTCGCAATTGTCGGAAAGTCAGGTTCCGGTAAAAGTACATTACTTCATATGCTTGGAGGGCTAGACACCCCGACAAAAGGCAGTGTTACTTTAGCAGGGAAAGATTTATACAGGATGAAGGAAGATGACCTTGCTGTTTTCCGCAGAAGAAAAATCGGATTTGTTTTTCAGGCGTTTAATCTGGTTTCATCTGTTAATGTCTGGGAAAATATTGTACTGCCACTGGGGCTGGATGGAAGAAAAGTGGATGAAGCGTATGTAAATGATATTATTGCAACTCTGGGGATTGAAAACCGGATTTATAATCTGCCAAATCAGTTATCCGGAGGACAGCAGCAGAGAGTAGCAATTGCAAGAGCACTGGTGAATCGTCCGGAAATTATATTTGCAGATGAGCCGACGGGAAATCTTGATTCTAAGACCAGTGATGAGGTAATCGCTCTGCTTAAGATGACAGCAAAAAAATATGGACAGACAATTGTAATGATTACCCATGATGATGAAATTGCACAGGTCGCTGACCGTATTCTGGTAATTGAGGATGGACAGGTGGTAGATTTCAGATGAAGACAATAAGCAGGATTGCATATAGCAATGACAAAAAGAACAAGACAAGAAGTATACTGATTATGATGTCCATATGTCTGACTACGATGCTGCTTGTGATTATCAGTACTGTGGGAAATGGAATGATACGTTTGCAGAAAAGTCAGGCGGCAGGCTCATATGGAAGCAATTATGGTCTGTTTGTCGCAGCAGATGGTACGCAATTAAAAGAAGTGGAACGCAGAGCTGAGATATCTGATATCGGCATCATGTGTACGGAGGGCATCCTGAAAGGAAATGAAAATGGCGGCTTTGTCAGTGCGGATGAAACGGTCAGGAAAATGCTTCCCTATAATCAGGAATATGTGTTGAAGGAAGGTACCTATCCGGAAAAGGCGCAGGAAATTGCCGCAGGACGCGCTTTCTTTGATGCAGTGGGATACCATGATGTAAAGGTCGGAGACACCGTAACATTGGAGTACCGTTCCGGCATGCAGTCGGAATACGCACCGGTGGAATTTACTGTCAGCGGGATTTTATATGACCGGGATGAATATACCATCGAGGCTTCCTATGTTGTATTCGGTTCGCAGGATTTTTATAATGAGCGTGTTGCGGAGGGTGACAGGCAATATAATATCTATTTTACCTTGAGCGATTCTGCAAATGTATCTATGAATAATGTTGCGCCTGTTATAAAAGAAATCGCGGATTCCTGCGGCATTGACCAGAAAAACGTGATCATCAATGACCTCTACCTGCAGTGGGTATTGCAGCCGAGCTATGAAATGATTGTGGTTTGTGGAACCCTGATCCTCGGAATCGTGCTGTTTTCCGTTGTGGTCATTTATAATATCTTCCAGGTCGGGATCACCCAGAAGGTTCAGGAGTACGGAAAAATCAAGGCGCTGGGTGCAACCAGAAAGCAGATGAAGCAGTTGATTTTTCGTGAGGGCATTCTTCTGGCGGTTCCTTCGATACCGCTGGGGCTGCTGTTTGGTTTCCTGATTGCAAAAGTCAGCTTCAACTGGCTGGTGGAGCAGGGAAATCTGGTATCGTCCGGAATCAAGAACCATCAGGTGCCTCTGTTTTCACTGACAATTATGCTCATCTGCATTTTTGTATCGTTTCTTACGGTCGTTTTGGCTCTGCGCAAACCCATGAAAATGGTTTCCCGGATTTCACCCATCGAAGCGACACGGTATCTTGACGGCTCCAAAACGCAAAAACAGGGCAGACGAAAAGGCAGAAAAGATGTCACCGTTTTCTCCATGGCAATGGCAAATGTGACAGGCAATCCGAAAAGAACCATTGCTACGATTCTTACCATGGGGCTTTCCTGTGTATTGTTTGTAATTATCTCTAATTATGTTGGAAATATTGACACGGAGCACGAGGCGCGGATTGCAATCAACCATGGACAATTTGAGTTGCAGCTGGATTATTCCCAGAATTATGATGAAGCCTATTCGGAGAATAATCTGGACACAATCCTACAGAACAACCCACTGAATGATTCAATGATTGAAGAAATCAAAAGCATTCCAGGAGTGACAGATGTCATGACGAGAGAGATTGTCTCTGTAAATCTGAACGGAACAAGATTTCCGGCTGATATTGTGAGTAAAAATGATTTTGATTTTATGCGCCAAGACGGGGATATTGGCTCTATGGACTATGATCAGGCGGTAAAGAATGGTGAAATTTTCTTTGGCTGGTCGGCGTGGATGGAACAAGATGGATATGCTCCGGGTGAATCTATTGTATTTGACTTTGAGAATGGAAGTGAAACCTATACCTATCAGGGAAAGATTGCAGGATCCTTTGTAAGTGCGGACACTTATCTTGTCATTCCGGAAGGTGTATACCGTTCCATGAATCCGAGGGGAACAGCCTATGGCTATCTGTGGGTGGACTGTGATAAAAAAGATGTTGCATCTGTGGAACAGAGTCTGAATACTTTGATTTCTAATACTTCGCATATAAAAATGGATACCTATCATGCACAGTTACAATCTGCAGAATACGCAAGCCGTATGATGAAGCTTGGCTGCTATCTGTTCATGGCAATTGTCGGTCTCATTGGGTTTATGAATCTGGCAAACACCATGATCATCAATATCACCACGAAGAAGCAGGAATACGGTGTGCTGCAAGCGGTAGGCATGACCAATAAGCAGTTGAATCTGAGTTTACAAATACAGGGCTTGATTTTTACGGTTGGCACCATCTGCGTCGCACTTGCTGCCGGTCTGCCCCTTGGCTATGCACTGTTTTCCTATGCGAAGCATAATGGGATTTTTGGAATGAACGTTTATCATGTTCCTCTTATCCCGATTCTTGTTATGATTCTTCTGGTTGGTATTCTACAAATTGTGCTTTCCTGTATTTTAAGCAGTAATCTGAAAAAGGAAACGCTGGTAGAAAGAATAAGGTATCAGGGATAGCAAGTAATATGTAATGAACTAGGTCTTAACGAAGAGGAGAAATAGATAACTTCCATTTTGTATGTATGATAAATCTAAACAGTATTTTAGAAACATTTCCTGAGTGGGGGCAGAAAGTGCCCCCACTTTCACTATTTGGGGGCGAAAAGCGCCACCATATATCATAAATGATGGGTTCAATGGAAAAATCAAAGAAGCATATGAAAAATATGAAAATATTATTTTTTCCGGCTTTAGTACACTTAATTTTATTCTTTCCACAATGGCGGGACTGGCATTGCGGGAAAATGATATCGGTTATGCGAGATTTTTGTCAGGGAAGGTACAGGCAGTTGCACATACATTGGAAATAGGAAAATATAATGAGTATTCGCCAATGCTTGATATTGTATGTGCAGGGAAAGATGTAGAGGGAACATACAAGGTGGTAAAACATCTTCTTGATAATGTGGGTACTATGTATGATTTTATAGCAATCCCCGAAAATAATGCAAAAAATTCAGCACCGCAGAGCGTGAATTACTGCGTCACAGATTTTCGTCGTACCCCGGTACGCCTTCACATCTGTTACTTGCAATTCGCGCTCTGCAGCACTGCCTTTTTTGCATTATTTTCGGGTCTTGCTATAGAAAGTCCGGTTTATATAAGCATATGAAGTTCAGAGATATTGATGAAGCTATATTAGATGGTGTAAAAGAAAAACTTCTTGAAGGATTCAGAAATGAGGAAGAATTCGGCTACATGGCAGGATATGAACCGTGGGAGAAATTAATTTTTGACAGATAAGTTTTTTGAAAACTGTCGTTTGGTAAAATCTATTCCATTTTTAAAAGCCTTGCGATAAAATATGTTCTGTGAGTGCGTGGTTGCACTACATCGGGTCGATATGTAAGAATCCTTGATTTGCGCGAAGGCAACGAGGAGAGTTCCGAAGAAATAACTGGCTGTAAAGCCAGTGTTTATGCGGAATTCGACGACTGCCCGCGAGTCGGGAAGTTTGTAAAACTTCTCGACTTCCGGCACTTTGAGCGACATATGATGTTCTCACAGAGTGATAGAAAAACCTACAAAAAAGCAATTTCAGACGGTGTGAATGTCTCAGTCGTATTGGATGTGGGGTGTGGAAACACATAAAAGTACAATTAATATTTTGAAGTTATTCAATAGAATACGAAGCGTGAAAGACCGTTCATTTTCAAGTAATTGGAGATGAGCGGTCTTTTTCTGTTTGCAGATAACATTGACGTAACTGAGTAGAAGTTATTCTACCGGAAGAACGGAGGTTGTAATGGAAGAGATAAAGAGTATCAGAATAAGCGAGTTAAAGGACTTTAAGAACCATCCTTTTCATGTGCAGCAGGACATAGAGCTGTGTGCCCTTATGAAAAGTATTGAAGATGAGGGTGTGATTGTACCTTTGCTTGTAAGACCGAATCCTGACGGAGAAGGTTATGAAGTGATTGCAGGACACAGACGAAAGGCAGATGCCGGCTGGGCTGGTCTTGCGGAGGTTCCGGCAGTTATAAGAGAATTGGATGATGATCAGGCGATAGTGGCGATGGTAGATTCTGTGCGCCCGTAAGGCGTTTGGGGTGGACACCCAAGCGACGTGGGTCATTATGATTTTGTTTTGAGAAAACAATAAGAAAAATTATCAAGTGTGAAGAACACAGTCTTATCGCCAACAACTAACCTTGAATGGAAACATAAAGGGGACAACAGCACGTTTGTAAAGGCACAAGTCAACAAAGCTTCCAAGTTGCGACTGAGTGTCGAGGTGAAAGGTACTATATGAGGATGAAAGCTAAACTGCTTGAAGGAAAGTCAGAGGCTAGAGCTAACCATCTCCGCACCGAAGGGAAGATGTTACGGTGATGTATTGGCAGATTAGTATTTTGCTGTCTGCAATCTGCGTGATAATCAATGCAAGCTAGCCATAGGTTCATTTGAGGATGCATCTGAAATCAAGGAAAAATTCAGAGTATTTCTCGAGGATACTCTGCATCTTGAGATGTCCGAAAAAAAGACCAAGATAACACATAGTCAAGATAAAGCAAGATTTCTTGGATATGATATCACCACCGCAAAGAACTCAGCGCTTATGCAATCATCAGGGCATACAGAAATGCCTATTCAGGCGGTTGGACAGGAACAACCTGTGCCTGACGATAAGGGTGCTTCTGGGAATATGGATTACACAGAGGAGGATGTGAAGAAGTATCAGATGGATCCTGATATCAATGAGTTGCTGGATTTCAGTTTTTGCGGGGAATGACAGCAGAAGGCTACAAAACATTTATAAATGGAAGTGTTATGGCATCATTTATGGAAGGAATTGTAGCCTCAATTTTAGAAGAAAAAAGTGGTGCCGGATACGGCACGAATTGTAGCCAATTAAATACAGTTATCAGCGTAATTGAAGCCATGTATCTTTGCGAAGGTATGTGGCTTTTTCCTTTTTGCGCTGAGGATAGATTTTTTAACCAGCCCTCGTGCATTTATGTGAGGGCTAAGCCTCGCAGAGCGAAATACACCCATCGCACAAAACTTCGTTTTGTACTCTGTGTATTTCGCCCTTGCAGGGGGCTATCACGCCGGATACGGCGGTGGGTTCGTAAACGGACACCTATATGTCCACTCACATTGGCATTAGAAGTGAAAGAAAGAGTTGCAGGAGCAGATTGCTGTATTGGATAGAAAAGCAGGGAGGATGAAATCAGAGCTTTCAAATGTGCTTCAGGATGCAGACTATGCAAATGCTTCGGAGTTTTATACCGAGCTATTCATGGTTCGTGAGGAGAGGCAAAGGTATGAAGAGGCTTGTAAGGAATGGCAGCAGAAGTGTGTTGAGGTGGAACTTGTAGCGGTGAAGGATAGTAAGTATTTTGGGGACGTAATTCCGATTAGCAGGAATAGAGGGCGATAAAGTAAGGCGATGCTATTAGTGAATCTGATAGCATCTGTGTAACTACATAGTGACAATTTTGCATCTTCGAAGTGGTAGTCTATGCAAAATATCATCGAATTGGATGAAAAAGGAGAGAATTACCGCATCCTTTGGGGTCTGGTAAACGGAGGCAGACCGACCAGTGAGCTGCCGAGTCACCTGATGAACCATGAAGTGAAAAAAGGCGTTACCAATGTTTATCATGCACATACCACGAATGTGATCGCACTGACATTTGTACTGCCGTTGGAGGATAAAGTATTTACTAGAGAACTCTGGGAGATGGCGACCGAGTGCCCGGTTGTATTTCCTTCCGGAATCGGTGTAGTAGGATGGATGGTGCCGGGCGGCCGTGAGATCGCAGTGGCGACAAGTGCCCTGATGAAAGAATATGATGTGGCAATCTGGGCGCATCACGGCATGTTCTGCTCAGGGGAAGACTTTGATCTTACATTCGGATTAATGCACACCGTAGAGAAATCCGCGGAAATCCTTGTAAAGATGCTGTCCATGAGACCGGATAAAAGACAGACAATCTCACCTCAGAATTTCAGAGATTTGGCGAAAGATTTTAAAGTAACTTTACCGGAAAAGTTTCTATATGACAAATAATGTACATATCACATATTTGGCGTATCAGAAGCATGAAGCATGTTTCGATATTCCATAGGCGTACATCCGTATTTCTTGCGGAACAGCTGAAAGAAAAAGCTGGTATTCTGATATCCGACGGCAAGGCTGATATCATTTGTGGAAAGTGCGGTGCTCCTTAACAGTTTTGCCGCCTGAGAAAGCCGCTGTGTCTGGACCAGCTCTTTGTAAGTGATTCCGGTATGCTGGCGGATATAGGCAGAGAGATAGTTTGGGTGCATATTAAAAAACTCAGCTGTAGAAGAAAGGGTACAGTCCGCAAAGTTTGTTTCGATATATCGGAGTATGGTATAAATCTGATCCACTGAGGAGTGATCCAGAACCATACCGTGCTGGAACAGATTGATCATCTCACAGGTGATCAGTGTAAAAAGACTGTCTAAAAAAGGCCCGGATGTTACGGACGGAGAATAAAATTCACAGAGAAACTGGTTGGTAAGATCTGCCAGCCGGTTTTGTTTTTGTTCCGGGGAAAAGACAATATACTTGCTTTCCTGCATCGTGGTGTTCAGAGCCTCAATGAAAAAGTGTGTAAGGTAATTATCCTGAGACAGGCGTTCAAAAAAAGTACCGTTCAGATATTCGCGCGTCAGCAGAAAATTGATGATAATATCATTTTCTGAACATCTTTTGACAGAATGAGGTGCATTCTGGCTGATCAGAACCATCTGCCCGGATTTTAGCCTGAATGTAGTCTTATTTATCGTCATTGTGCAGGCGCCAGAATAAATATAACTCAATTCCAGCCACTCATGGATATGCAGAGGTACGTTTTCAAAACGATCTTGTTTTACAACAGCGAAGTTGTAATAACTCGGAAGAACTTTCTTTGAAAGAAATAAAGAACGCAGATCTTCAAGGTTCGTATCAAAACGGTAACAGGGTGTATCAAACTTACCTCTGGCAACAGGAAATTGTGAATAATCTTTCTTTACACCGTTCAGACGCTGGGTTTCTTCGGGAGTGTGCTGCTTCAGAAATTGATTCAATGCAGATAATGTCATCATATATATTCTCTCCTTTTCAAGATATGAATGAACTGTGATTATAGTCATCAGCAGTTTATTTAACCTGTCTAAAATATACCATATTGGGGGCAAAGGTGTACAGAGTAATCTCGGATATTTATTAAGTTTGGTCGGTAAATCACTTATGTTTCGTTGATGTAATTTTAGTCTGTATAAAGTAAGATGTCAGTAAGAAAAGGAGGCATAGGTTAGGATGAAGATATTTTTTGCAGTAGTGGTGATTGTTTTATTATTTGTAATCGGTGCGACATTATATGTCTATAAAAAAAGTGCCATGTTTTTGCCGGCACTTCTTGGCATCTGCGGATTTCCAAAAATAAAGGAAAGCAGCTATTACGATGAAAACGGACATTTCCGTCCGGGAACGGGGGAGGACAAAGTTGGATTTTTCATGCAGCATCCGGTATTCGGCGGTTTTAAACATATGTTTTTCAATGTGGAGGACAACGTGCTGAAAGCTATTGCGCCTGTAAAGTATAAGGATTTTTTAAAGGCGCCGGGCCGTGAGGAACAATTGGATGCAGCCTTGGAATCTTTCAATTATCTAACCGGACTTGTTGAGAAAGGTCAGGCAAGGCTGGTGTCGGATCTGTATCCTGCGGAAGCAGTGAAGGGTCATCCGTACAGGTCACATCTGACGGGAATGTTTTATCAGGGACAACAGGGAAAACCACTTGCCATTGTAGTTCCGGGAGGCGGATTTATCAGTAATGTAACTGATTGCGAGGGGTATCCTGTGGCGATGAAGCTGCATAAAATGGGATATTCTGTTTTCGTCGTAAGTTATCCGGTCGGCAGACAGCTGGGTGAGACAGAACAGGTAAAGCAGGGACAGGCTGCCGCGAGGGAACTGACACAAGTGATTCGATATCTGACGGAGCATCAAAAACAGTTTTCTGTAAACATGGATGATTATGCCATCTTTGGTTTTTCAGCAGGAGGACTTATGACCACGGCGTATTCATTTGCCAATTATGAGGACTGCTGCCACAAGAATCATCTGCCAAGACCGAAGGTGATCTTCCCTATGTATGGTCTGGACTGGAATATCAAAGCTTTGCAGGAGGACAAGGGACTGGCGGTATTTTCTATCGTAGGGCGGGATGATGAGTTCGGTTTTGCAAATGTGGAAGATAAACTGCCGGAATTAGAGAAGGTACTGGGCAAAGAAAATGTGTCGGTCAGAATCGTTGACGGACTGGGACATGGATTTGGAATAGGAAATGAAACAAAAGTGAAAAACTGGCTTCAGGAAGCAGTCATCTTCTGGGAAGCCCACAGATAGGAACAGATAAGAATTTATTTAAGGAGGATTTCATAATGAGCAGAAACCTGAAAGAATTGATCAGACAGATGACACTGGAGGAAAAAGCAGGACTATGTTCGGGAGCGGATTTCTGGAACACGATGGGAATCGAAAGGTTAGGGATTCCTTCCGTTATGATGACAGACGGCCCGCACGGCTTGCGCAAACAGGAAGGCGCGGCAGATCATCTCGGCCTGAATAAAAGTGTGAATGCAGTCTGCTTTCCGGCAGCCTGCGCCACGGCATCCAGCTTTGACGTGGAACTGATGGAATGTATGGGACAGATCCTTGGGGACGAGTGTCAGGCTGAGAACGTGGGCATGCTCCTCGGCCCTGCAGTTAATATCAAACGCAGTCCTCTCTGCGGAAGGAATTTTGAATATATGTCCGAAGATCCATATCTGACAGGAAAGATGGCGTCAGCATATATCCGGGGCGTACAGTCGAAAGGCATCGGAACCAGTATGAAACACTTCGCCGCGAATAATCAGGAAACAGACCGTATGCAGATATCGTCGGAAGTATCGGAACGGGCTTTCCGGGAAATTTATCTGCCGGCTTTTGAGGAGGCGGTGAAGAAAGCGCAGCCAAAGACTGTGATGTGCAGCTACAATAAGATCAACGGAGTATTTTCTTCAGAGAATAAGAAGCTTCTGACAGATATCCTGCGGGATGAGTGGGGATTTGAAGGATATGTGGTCAGTGACTGGGGAGCTGTAAATGACCGGGTGAAAGGACTGAAAGCCGGTCTTGACTTGGAGATGCCGGGATCAGGAGGATATAATACAAGAAAGATTATTCAGGCAGTGGAGAATGGAGAACTGGAGGAAGAAATTCTTGACAGAACGGTGGAACGCATACTGAAAGTAGTCTTCTCCTACACAGATAACAGGAAAGCGGAGACTGTATTTGACAGGGAAAAGGATCACAAAGCAGCGGCAGATATCGAAACAGAGTGCGCCGTACTTCTGGAAAACAGGGGAGTGCTGCCGCTGAAAAAAGAACAGAAAGTAGTCTATATCGGGGAATTTGCAAAGAAACCGCGATACCAGGGCGGGGGATCGAGTCACATCAATACGGACAGCGTAGTGTCGGCTCTGGAAACTGCGGTGAGAAAAGGCAGGGCAGTGGAGTACGTGAAAGGCTTCTCGTCAGAGCGTGACGAGATGACAGAAGAGGATCTGAAACAGGCGTGTGAAGCGGCAGCGGGCGCAGATGTAGTTGTAATCTTTGCCGGACTGCCGGACAGCTTTGAGTCGGAAGGATATGACAGAACATCCATGGAACTGCCAAAGTGTCAGAATCGCCTTATAGAGGCTGTGGCTGAGATACAGAAAAATGTGGTAGTGGTTCTTCATAACGGAAGTCCCGTAGAAACTCCATGGGCGGAGTCTGTAAATGCCATTCTGGAGATGTATCTGGGAGGAGAAGGCATTGGGGAGGCCAGCGACCGGCTGTTATTTGGGGAGGCAAATCCAGGAGGACGTCTGGCGGAGACGTTCCCATATCGTCTGGAAGACAACCCGAGTTACCTGAATTTCCCTGGAGACGGCAGGACTGTTCTCTATGGAGAAGATATCTTTGTCGGATACCGTTACTATGATGCGAAGAAAGTACCGGTGCGCTGGGCATTCGGCCATGGACTGTCATATACGGAATTCAGCTACAGCAATATGAAACTCTCTTCTGCGGAAATGAAAGATGGAGATATTCTGAAGGTGAGCATTGATGTGGAGAATACAGGGAAGAGGGCAGGAAGTGAAGTGGTTCAACTCTATGTCAGTGACAAGGACAGCACGGTGCCAAGAGCAGTGAAAGAACTAAAAGGGTTTGCGAAAGTATTTCTGAATCCGGGTGAGAAGAAGACGGTTACAATGGAACTTTGCGCGAGAGATTTTGCTTACTACGAGACAAAGATTCACGACTGGTACACTCCGTCAGGTACATATGAGATCCAGATCGGGCATGCCAGCGATGAGATCAGAGAGGCTGCAGAACTTACATTTACTACTGATGTGCTGCTGCCGTTCACTGTGGATATGACCACTACAATGGGGGAATTGATGAACCACCCGAAGACAGCAGGGAAAATGATGGAGTATCTTGAGGGGATATCACAGGGAGAAGAACCTAAGAAAGAAGATGGGGAGGTACAGCTTGTGACTCCGGAAATTATTGCGCAGATGCCGCTGAAATCATTTTTAAGCGCTATTCCGGGCGAAGCGATCGAGCAGATGATCGTGGAGTTAAATGCTCTGTGTCAGTAGTGGGAGGAACGGTTGGCTTATTATTGGATGAAAAAGTATCAGCATGAAAATGAGGAAGAATTATGGGCAAGATTTATGCGGCAAAAACAAATCATATCACAAACCCTTTAGGGTTTTATCTGAAACCGTTGGTATTTTCATGGAAAGTGAAAGGCGGCAGAGGACAGGAACAGAAACATGCAAGGATTGTGATCAGCAAGAACAAAACCTTTACAGATATCTGTCACGACACGGGGGAGGCAGAGCTGGACAGTCTCTCTGCAAGAGTGGAATTTGAACCGCAGCCGTATACAAGATATTACTGGAAAGTTATTGTGACAACAGATGCAGAGGAAGTGATCGAATCAGACACGCAGTTCTTTGAGACCGCCAAAATGGATGAACCGTGGACGGGCAGGTGGATTACCTGTGACAGCAGTCAGGAACGGCATCCGATTTTCTCAAAGAGGATTCGTCCGGCAAAAGAAGTGAAAAGCGCAAGACTGTACATTTGCGGCCTGGGATTGTATGAGGCATATTTTCTTGGGGAAAATAAAGAAAATCCTAAGAAAATCGGTGAAGAGTATCTGACTCCGTACTGCAATAATTATGACCGGTGGATCCAGTATCAGACGTATGACATCACAGAACAGGCAGAACGAGGAGGTGTGCTGTCTGTTCTTCTCGGAAACGGTTGGTATAAAGGCAGGTTCGGTTTCAATGATCCGGAGCGGGAAGCATATTACGGTGACGAGTGGAAGCTGATTGCGGAGATTCACATAGAGTACAAAGACGGAACGAAAGATGTGATCAGTTCTGATGAAACCTGGTCAGTTACAAGAAGCAATTTGTGGTTTTCCAATATCTATGACGGTGAGAGAAGAGATGATACGCTGCCGCCGGTAGAGGAGTCTCCTGCGCGGATCGCAAAGGTTCCGAAAGGCCGGCTTATGGAACGGTTATCTCTTCCAGTTAAGGTACAGGAGGAGATGAAGCCGGCAGAGCTGATCCATACTCCTGCCGGAGAAGAGGTATTTGATCTGGGGCAGGAGATCACGGGGATCTTCCGGCTGCGGGTGCATGAGCCGGCGGGGACAACTATCAGGATTCAGACGGGCGAGGTGCTTCAGGACGGATGTTTCTACAACGAGAATTTAAGAACTGCACTTTCGGAGTACATTTATGTTTCTGATGGTACAGAAAAGGTGATTACGCCTCATTTTACATACTATGGTTATCGATATGTGAAAGTGACCGGGGTTAGGGACCTTTCGTGTGAGGATTTTACGGCGCTTGTTCTTTACAGTGATTATGAGAGCATCGGGGCAATCGAGACAGGGAATGATCTTGTGAACAAATTAATCTCCAATATCGAATGGGGAATGAAAGGGAACTTTCTGGATGTGCCTACAGACTGTCCCCAAAGAGATGAGAGGATGGGCTGGACAGGAGATACACAGGTATTTTCCGCGACTGCAAGCTATCTGGCTGATACCTATGCATTTTACAGAAAATATCTGTACGATTTGTATAAGGAACAGCTGATTGCCGGAGGGATGGTTCCGGAGGTGGTGCCGACCTTCGGTCCGTCGAAATGTTCCTGTGCATGGGGCGATGCGGCCTGTATCGTTCCGTGGAATGTCTATCTGTTCAGCGGGGATGCTGCCATATTGGAACAGCAGTTTGACAGTATGAAGGCTTGGGTGGACTATATCCGTAAGGTGGACGGAGAGCACCACGGATGGAGACATTCCTTCCATTACGGAGACTGGCTGGCGCTTGACCGGGTGGGAGCCGCGGCGGGAAATGTATACGGAGCGACCGATGAAGGCTATATTGCGGATATTTATTATGCGGCAAGCGCGGAGCTTACAGCGAAGGCAGCGGCGGTTCTCGGGCGAAAGGAAGAGGAAAAACAATATCGGGAAATCGCCGAAAAACAATGGCGTGTGGTAAAAGAAGAATATTTTACCCCGACCGGAAGATGCGCGGAAAAGACACAGACGGGTCTTCTGCTGGCTCTGAAATATCATTTGTCAGAGGACGAAGAGCTGACCAGAGAGATGTTAAAGAAACTTTTCCGCGAGAGCAGAAACAAATTGAATACCGGATTTGTGGGAACCTCTCTTTTGTGCAATGTGTTGACCGATAACGGAATGACGGATACCGCCTACCGCCTGCTTTTGAACGAGGAGTATCCGGGGTGGCTGCACGAAGTGAAACTGGGAGCCACCACAGTCTGGGAACGATGGAATTCACTGGATGAAGACGGTAAGATATCCAGTACCGGAATGAACAGTCTCAACCATTATTCTTACGGGGCGATTCTGGAATGGATGTTCCGCCATGTGGGAGGAATCCATCTTTTGGAAGAATCTCCGGGAGGAAGAAGGATTGCAATTTGTCCGAATGTCCATTATGATTTGAGAAGGGCAGAGGCAGTGTATGATTCGGCCGTCGGACAGTATGCATGCAGCTGGGAAATTATGGAGGATAACAGGATTAGAATCAAAATTACGATTCCGTTTGGCGGAGAAGGCGAGGTGCGATTGCCGCATGCTCCGGAGATTCTGTTTGAAGATAAGACAAATCCACTATTCGCAACAGTGGTGAACGGTATTTGTTATATCACTGCAGGAAACTATGAAGTCGTATATGAGGCAACTGAGAAGTTAAAGAAAATATACAGCGTGGAGTCAAAGCTGGAAGATTTGCTGAACCATCCGCAGATACGGGCATTTTTGTCGACGATGACCGAGGTGGATATGATACCGGATGCGGTCTATGGACTGTCGTTTCGACAGGTGGCGGAGATGTTTTCCGGACCGATGGATGAAGGGCAGACAGAGATGTTGAATACAGCATTATCACAATATTAACGAGGAGAGAACAAATGAGTGAGAAGAGTAAAAAACAAAAGGTTAGTATCGTGGAAAAAATGGGCTTATTTATGGTATGTGCGGGAAATATTCCACTGATGGGATTATTGTCAGGATTCTTTATGATTTACTATACGAATGTGGTTGGTCTGGAACCGGCAGCACTGGCGACCCTGTTTTTAATATCCAAGGTGGTGGATGGAATCAGCGACCCGATTATGGGATATTTTCTGGACAAATTTCCGGTAACAAAAATGGGAAAATTTCGCCCTATGATTATTCTGGGAACAATCATCTGTGTTATAAATTATATTTTACTGTGGTTTGGCGCAGTCTGGATTCCGGTCGGAAAATATGTGATTGTGTATGTGACGTATCTGCTGCTGGGCTGGACGTTTGATATTATGGATATCTCCAAGAACAGTTTGCTCCCGGTCATGAGCGCGGATGACAAGGAGAGAAACAGTTTGTCACTTTTCAACGCGTTGGGAACAATGATAGGTAGCGCGGTACTGGCTGTGGCAGCACCGATTCTTGTGGCGGAAGGAACGTTACAGAACTATTACGTGTTAATTTTCGGTTCCATGGCCATGGTGTTGGTTTTATCTATTGCAGGGGCTCTTTGTGTAAAGGAAAGAGTAGCTTTTGAAGGAAAAAAAGAAGAAAGTTATACATTCAGGGAATTGTTACAGTTTTTGCGGTATAAACCTGTCTGGGCACTGTTTTTAGTGGCACTGGTAGTCGGGGTGGGCAGTAATATAGCAGGAGGAGCCGGCGCTTATTTTTACACATATATATTGGGTGATATGACGCTTATGTCAGGGGTGTCACTTGTTTCAATGATAACTGCTCTGGTGGGAATTTTCCTTGGACCAATTCTGGCAAACCGGTTTGGAAAGAAACAGATTTTTGTAATGGCAATCGTCGTATCCATCCTGTTTTCCGCACTGCGTTTGATTGATGTGAGATCTATGCTTTTGATCTATATTAGTACAGTGGCAGGAGGTGTGGCAGGCGGATGTATAGCACCGCTGACAACCAGTATACAGGCAGATAATACTACTTACGTGCAGTATAAAACCGGAAAACGTGCAGAAGCGGCGATCGCATCGCTTACATCTTTTATTACAAAAGTGGCGCAGGGACTCGGAGGAGCGATTCCGGGGTATGTATTGGCAGCTACAGGTTTTGTTACCGGCTCGGTTGCCCAGCCGGAGAGTATCAATACAGGAATTATCCTCTGCGTACTGATACTTCCGACTATCCTGACTGCCGCAGGGGCGATTCTTTTTGGTACACAGTATACGTTGGATAAAAAAGCAGTAGAGGAAATGCACACGGCAATCGCAGCGCGCAGCAATAAGTAACATATTGAAGGAGAATGCGATGGAACTGTCAAGATTAAAAGTAAACAACCACAGCGACGGATAACACCGGTGATACCGCCACCGCCACATCCTCCTTTGAAACAGGTTTTATGAAAAGGGAGTGGAGTGCGCAGTGTTGTTTGAAACGAGAATTGAGTATGAAGACGGCACATTTGAGACAGTTCTCTCTGACGATAAGTTGAAAGTTGCCGATGGTACAGTATGGTGAACCTGTGCGGCCGGTGAAAGAAGTGGAGGCGGTCGGTATGGAGGTAAGCCCAAAGGGAGAGACCATTATCGATTTCGGTCAGAATCTGGCAGGTGTACTGCGGGTAAAGGTGGATTTGCCCGCAGGAACAAAGTTGATACTAGATCACTTTGAGACCAAGGATTCTCAGGGGAATTATTTTAATAATATAGCTGGTGCTGACATGACAGGTCATACACAGACGGATGTATATATATCTAACGGGAAACCCGCAGAGTACAGACCGCATTTTACATATCATGGTTTCCGCTATGTGAGAGTGATATGTGATGCTCCGGTAAAGCCGGAAGATTTTACGGCAGTGGCGCACGCAGGACAATTTTGGGCAAGAGATAAGGAGGAAAAGAACATATGAAAATTCTGGCAATGATAATGCTCGTGCTGCTCATTTTAGCAGTCGGCTTTGTGGGGTATGTTTATAAGAAAAATGCGATGTTTCTGCCGGCACTGTTTGGCATCGGCGGTTTTCCGAATATAAAAAAGAAAGATTATTATCAGGCAGACGGAACATTCCGGAAAGCGGAAAAAGATGATAAAATGGCATTTTTTATGCAGCATCCGGTGTTTGGCGGCTATAAGCATATGTTTTTTAATGTTGAGGATAACGTGTTAAAAGCGATTGCCCCGGCAAAATATGCAGATTTTCTAAAAGCGCAGGGCAGAAGTGATCAGATGGAAAATGCACTGGAGGCTTTTAATTACCTGACCCGGCTTGTGGAAAGTGGAGAGGCGCAGTTGATTTCCGATATTAACTCGAAAGAAATGATAGAACAGAATCCATATCAGTCTCATTTGACCGGAATGTTTTACAAAGGAAAGCAAGGAAAACCGTTGGCGGTGGTCGTTCCCGGAGGTGGATTTATCAGTAATGTGACGGACTGCGAGGGATATCCCGTGGCAATGAAATTACACAAGTTGGGGTACTCCGTATTGGTAATCAGTTACCCGATTGGCAAACAGCTGGGAGAAACGGAACATGAAAAACAGGGGCAGGCAGCGGTCAGGGAGCTGGTGCAGGTAATCCGTTATCTGAAGGAGCATGAGCAGGAACTGTCTGTGGATATGGATGACTATGCGATATTCGGTTTCTCGGCAGGCGGCATGATGACTACGGCATATTCCTTCGCAAATTACGAGGACTGCTGTCACAAAGTAAAACTGCCGAGACCGAAAGTGATTTTCCCGATGTATGGTCTGGACTGGAATGTGAAAGCGCTTGAGCAGGATAAGGGACTGGCGGTATTTTCCATCGCAGGGCGCGAGGATGAATACGGATTCGGAAATGTAGAGAAGAGACTTCCGCAATTGAAATCCGTGTTGGGTGAGGACAATGTGTCTGTACGGATTTACGATAATCTCGGACATGGATTTGGTATTGGTTCCAATACCATAGTACCTCATTGGTTTGAAGAGGCAGTGGAATTCTGGGAGGCACATCGGAAATAATTTTTTCAAGAACAGGAAGAGTGAATTTTGAGAGGTCAAGTGTTTTATAAAATTATAAAACATCTGACCTTTTTTAAAGATGTTGGGGTCAAAAGCCCCCAACTATGATGCCTACGGATTGTTCCGTGCTTTGCACTCCCACAATCCTCCCAATTATTCGCAGAGTAGTCTCGGAAACTCAATAAATAATTGATATAATTCAGAGAGTATTCCAGCAAATCAGTAATACAGTGGTTTGCGAGCGGAGGAGATGATGTTTAGAAGAGCTGCAGTAAAAAAAGACATGGTAAGCAGCCATCTTGAATGAGAGCTGAAACAAACGCTATTGGGGAAAGAGTCCGCTTATATGTTGGATAGTTATCCATGGCAGAATCAAGGCACATATTTGATATGTGCAGGTCGGGCATGTGTTTTTCAAATTCATGGAAAGCTACCAGAAAACTGACAGAATCATGTCTTTTGGCACTGGTAAACCGCAAAAGGAGTGGAATATCAACGTGTAGTGAATGGCGCACAATTCACGAGAAATGACAATAGTTTTTTGGAAATTTGCTGAAAAAATTTAAAATCCCTCTCTGAAAATGGGAGGAAACGAAAAAAGTAACAAGTACAAAAAGAGCGGAGATTCGGGTTTTATGGAGTTTCCGAGACCGTTCTGAAATAGATAAGGAGGAAAAAAACATGGGTAAGTACAAAGGGCTGTTCTGGCCGGCAATCTTAGGCGTCAAGCATATGCCGAAGGTAAAGGAATCGGAGTTTTACAATGTCGCGGGAGGGTTCCGCAGGGCTACGATCAATGACAAGATTGCGTTCTTCCTGCAGCATCCCGTATGGGAGGGCAGGCCGGAGCTTTTTATGAAGACCGGGTCGCCAAAGGAAATATATGCCATGTCAGGCATGAGCGTCCATGGTTTGTGCAATCTTATCGGGCAGCCCGCACAGGCGCAGAGCATCGTGGATGGTTTCAACTATGTCGTGGAGCAGAAAGGGCTGAAAAAGGTGCATTTCATCAGCGGGCTTTATGCGGAGGATGAGGTAAGGCGTGATCCCGACAAGGGAAAGGTACAGGGGATCCTGTTCCAGGGGGAGCCAGGGAAGCCCGTGGCTGTGCTGATTGCGGGCGGCGGGTTTGACGGCGTAGCCTCTTATTTGGAGAGCATCCCGGCAGCCATGGAGCTGCACAGGAGGGGATACAGTGCGTTTGTGCTGGTCTACCGTGTGAATGTGGAGCTGCATGAAACCGAACCGCAGGCCAAGGGCGGGGAGGCATCCAAGGATGTGCTGCCGGCGGTAAGGTATCTGATAGGGCATCAGGCAGAGTACGGCTATACGATGGACGGCTTTGGTATGTTCGGGTTCTCCGCTGGAGGCCTGATGACGACAGCCTACGCATTTTCTGATTATAAGGACTGCTGCCATAAACATAATCTGCCAAGGCCCGCCGCCATCTTCCCCATCTATGGCCTGCACTGGGAGCTTAAGGTTCACGAGGAGGACAAGGGGCTTGCTATATTTTCCAGGGTCGGGCGGGATGACCCTACCGGTTTTGCGGCCGTGGAGAAGATCATCCCGGACATCAGGAAAGCGCTGGGGCAGGAAAATGTCGATATCGTCATGTATGATAAGCTGGGTCATGGCTTTGGCCTGGGGATAGATACTGCGGCAGAGGGCTGGCTGCGGGATGCAGTCGCATTCTGGGAGGAGCATCGGAAATGTTGATTTGCTCTTCACGGATTTCAACTGTTGTTTGTGCCGCGGTGCGGCATGTCCAAAAGCGTGGGAGAACAGGAGAAATGACAGTATGGGACAGGTAAAAAACAATGATTCTTTTTTGGGCAAGGCTGAAAAATTAAAGCCTGTGCTGAAGCACAGGATGCTCCGGCCGGTGGGCGTTGTGTCCTTTGAGCGGAAAAAGGCGGACAGCGGGGCGGATTTCTGGAATACGGTGGGAATTGAGCGGTTGGGGATCCTCTCCGTTATGTTATCGGACGAGCCTCTCGCATATCGTGGGATTGTCATCCCACTTTTAGGCTCATATTGGGGCGGGTCCCAAGGCCTTTCATCCACTTATGAGCAAGCTCATGTGGATTTAGACCTTTTGACCTTGGCATCATGACATTACCTGATTTGGGGCTCCCTTTGCGCCATGCCTGCAGTCAGTCCGGAAAGAAAAAGTGGCAATGCCTGTTTCAGACTGTTTTCCACTGCATCTACAATCTGTTTCACAAAAAGTTCTTCCCGTTCTCTTGTTTCCAGATAAGGATCAGCCCGTGTGCGGTAGTAGCGGTCAAAATAATCTACCAGTGCAAGAGAGATTACCTGACTGTAAGATTTAAAATCCTGCCTGTCCATTGTCTGTAAATATTCCCAGGCTCTCCGCTGCTGTTCTTTGTCCAGATTAAAACGCAGGTTTGTGTTGCGGATATTGTTCTGCATGGTTTATCCCCTCCTTTTCAGGCTCATATAAGCAAGAGATTCGTAACCTTTAGCGGTGGCGCAGATGTCATCAATGATGGTGACTCGTGATTTGTCATACGTTCCGAAGTTACGGAACAGGCATCCACCGCCGCCAACCACATACAGGCGCATCAGGTCAGGATTGTATTCATATTTGCGGAGCGTGGAAAAAAGTTCTGCCACATACTGTCTGGCAATAGAACTGATACAATCCAGATATGGTGCTGAAATGTCAGCTGTTCCAAACCGCAGAATCTGTTCTACTGTGGATTCTTCAATTTTCACTCCGAATTTGTCCAGAACAGCGTTCTTTGCAGCAATCATGCATTGGTTTACACCAAGTTTTTCTGTCCAGCATCGGCTCTCCTGCGCTTTCTTATTGTTGATATACAGAATGTTCATGGTTCCGTTTCCGATATCTGCAAGGAGATAGGTTCCCTTGAAATCTCCAAGTTGGTTTACGATAGCCGGATACCCCTGTGGGTAAAGGCTGCATCCCACAAAGTGGAGATGATACTTTTTGCTGTTAAAAAGGTAACGGACTTCTGGATTCTGGAGCAGATAGGAACGAAAAGCTTCTCTTTGAGTTCAGATCCATGTCAGAGGGAGTCCGGCAGCCAGATGAACATCTGCTTCACGGATGGAAAAGACATTCAGTTCCCTTGCAATAGCCATTAGCGTCAGAAGATAATATTCTTCGTCCATAGCTTTATCCGGGATAAATTCTTTGTGTCCTTCGCCAATCCGGTAGTAAATGCCGTTATATTCCAGAATATTCCCGGTGAAGATTGGTTCGGTTTCATAGGCTTTGATGCCGGTTGGTGTGACGATGTTTGCTGTTTTCATATTGCCGTAGCCATGATCTACAGCAATGATTTTTGTGTTTCTGAGTTCTCGCATAAAAAATACCTCCGTTTTCGTATTGATTGATTCAACAGGTCGTACCGGTGTGGTACTGCTCTGCTGCGAGATAAGCATACGAAGATCGGAGGAAAAAGGCATTGAGGGGAAATTGAGTCAGAAATTGAGTGAATGTTTGGAAAGTTGTAAAATTGAATTTCCATTTTGGTAAAGAATTACCACAGTAATTATGAGGAGATAACGTGAATGAAAAATATAGTGATTGGGTATCCGGCAAATTTGATTCTTAAAAGTAGCATTTTTAAATGCAGCAAATTTTTATTATAAAACATTACTTTACAAGAAGAATAAAAAAGCATATAATTCTTTAATAAAATATTTAATAAAAGAGGATGAGAAAACGGAAAATAAAGATAAAAGAAATATAACAAGAAAAAAAATAATTAATTATGTGCTGAACAATCATGTCACATCCAAGGCAGAAATCGCAAAAGAGTTAAACTTGAGTATGCCGACTGTATTAGCAAATGTGAATGACTTGTTAGAAAAAATGGTGTTGGAAGAAACTGGGGAATATGCTTCGACCGGTGGACGGAAGGCAAAAAGTATAGGGATTAATAAGTCGTACTGTCATGCAATGGGAATTTTGATTACAGCGAATCATATAGAAATGGTATTAGTAAATCTTGGAGATGAGATTATAAAAAAGGATCGCATCCGTTTAAAATTTACGGCAGAATTATCCTATTGTACAGAGGTGGCACAAAAGGTCAAAACTTTTCTTGAAGGCGAATTAGCGAAGGATACGCTACTTGGGATTGGAGTGGCGATTCCAGGAATCATTGATCAGAAAGAACAGATCGTTTTAAAATCTCATGCTTTAGGCATAGAGAATTATAGTCTGCGTTTTTTAGAGCAGGCTCTGGAAATTCCAGTATATTTTGAAAACGATGCTAATGCTGCAATGCTTGCAGAAAAAAAGCAAAAGTATCCAAATGCGATATATCTGTCTTTGAACCACACCTTAGGAGGTGCATTCTGCATAGATGGAAAGCTGTTTCGAGGGCAGAACCAGAAAGCAGGGGAGTTTGGTCACATGATACTCGTTCCCGGTGGAAGAAAGTGTTATTGTGGTAAATCAGGATGTGCGGATGCATATTGTGCTGCAAGTGTACTGACACAAGATAACAGGCAGTCACTGGATGCATTTATGGAAAAAATTGAAAGTGGTGACGAAAAAATTTTGCAGACATGGAATGAGTATCTGGATCATCTTGCTGTTTTGATATCAAATCTGCGGATGGCATATGATATGGATATCATACTAGGAGGTGATGTGGGAGGGGTATTGTCAGATTATATGATACCACTGGGAGAAAAAGTGATGGCATATAATGGCTTTGAGCATGATGTTTCATACTTGAAAAATTGTTCGTATAAGAAAGAAGCGTCGGCTGTTGGAGCCGCGAAATACTTTTTTACAAAACATATGGTAGAATTGTAATTTTTTTGAACGCAGATAAGCAGTCCACCGCATCTGGTGCGTAGGGAATTAAGCGTTGGGTAAGGGGATGTTTAGTCTGTTGGAGTTAAAAACTCCCACTGACAGGTTGCAAAGCGAATGCGATGTCCGATTTATATGTGTGAAAAACGAGAAGTTGTGTAAAATTAGAAAAAGATATTATAGTAAAAAACGGAAAGAAAACAGTAACTACGGTTTCCTTTCCGTTTTTGCGTGTTGATTGTGAAAAATACACAAAAAATGCATCTTGAAAGTAAACGGTAGAACCTGAGTACCTTTTTATTTACTTCAAGTTATGCCATAATCATACTCAACAAAATAACATAGTCAAAAAAGTTTAGTACTTAACTTTTTTAACTGACTATGATTCAGAGGGGGAATCTTATGGCTACGCAAACCAGCCTTGTAGCTCAGCAGGTCAGAATCCGACAATGGGCAGAACAGATCCGGAATTGTCAGAATCGTCCCAAAGGGATGGATGTTGAAACCTGGTGTACCCAAAATAATCTTACAAAAGCCAACTATTATTACCGTCTCCGGCGTGTCAGGCAGATATACCTGGATCAGATGCAGGACACAGAAACCACTGCTTTTGTGGCACTGCCCGCACCTGCACCAGATCCAAAGAAAACAGATACTCCAAAAGAATCCGGTACATGCATTTCAGCAGGAACTCTGCCAATGATCCGTATTAAAAATACCAAGGGACTGTCAGCTGAGATATTTTCCGGTACTTCACTGGAAATGCTCTGCCATCTCATAAAGGCTTTTACCCATGCTGAATGATGCAGATGCTTCCGGATTTAAAAAGGTGTATCTGGCGATGGGATTTACGGATCTTCGTCGTGGGATCGATGGACTGGCAACGATCGTACGCTTTCAGTTTAAGCTTGATCCTTACGACAAAAATACACTGTTTCTTTTCTGTGGAAGAAGATGTGACCGGATCAAAGCACTGCTCTGGGAAGGCGATGGTTTTCTCCTTATGTACAAGAGACTCGATAATGGTGCATTCCGTTGGCCCCGTTCGGCAGATGAGGCAATGGCGATCACAGACGACCAGTACCGTATGCTGATGCAGGGACTGGAGATCGTTGCACGCCATCCGATCTCTGAGCTGAAAGAGACACCCCGCATTATGTAGCCTGTGCAAAATGCCGAAAATAAAAAAGTACCAAAACTGTAAAAATGATGTGTATCAACCGGATGAAAAAGGTTATCCACAAACAGTCTTTTCTCATTCCATTTGTTATCGTGTGAATAGAAAAACTGTTGTGGATAATACATCTGAAAAGCTGTAAAACAACGGCTTTCCAGATGTATTATCCACCGTCATTATGACGAAAGCCCATATCTGAAGGATTGGCGGAAATACAAAAATTCTGTTATAATCGGAATCAGTATAAAGACAGGAGTTCCGGTTATGACGATCAAGTACACAAAAGAACAACTGAATAAGTTTGATAAGGATCTGCTGATAGAGCTTTTTCTTGGGATGCAGGGACAGATGGAAGAATTGTCCAGGCAAACGCAGGCCTTAAATGACAG
>NZ_QUIM01000021.1:0-1821 GCF_003480245.1 Blautia sp. AM42-2 | reverse complement strand
GACGATCAAGTACACAAAAGAACAACTGAATAAGTTTGATAAGGATCTGCTGATAGAGCTTTTTCTTGGGATGCAGGGACAGATGGAAGAATTGTCCAGGCAAACGCAGGCCTTAAATGACAGGATGCAGCTGATGATGGAACAGATGGTCCTTTTCCAGAAGAACCGTTTTGGCAGATCCAGCGAAAAAATGGCGGATCCTGAACAGATACGTTTCATGGAAGTAGACGGGACTATCGTATTCTTTAATGAATCTTGGGATGCAGGGACAGATGGAAGAATTGTCCAGGCAAACGCAGGCCTTAAATGACAGAATGCAGCTGATGATGGAACAGATGGTCCTTTTCCAGAAAAACCATTTTGGCAGATCCAGCGAAAAAATGACGGATCCTGAACAGATACGTTTCATGGAAGTAGACGGGACTATCGTATTCTTTAATGAAGCAGAGGCAGTCTGCGACCTGGATGCACCGGAACCGGATGACCTGGAATTGAAAGCACCCAAAAAGAAAAAACAGCCAGGGAAAAAAGCGGCTGATATAGCAGGGCTGACAGTAAAACGTATTGATCACTATCTGAAAGAGGAAGAACTGACGGCTGAGTTTGGTGAAAACGGATGGAAACAGCTTCCGGATGCCATTTCCCGATGTTATCAGTTCATTCCGGCCAGTGTCGTGATAGAGGAACATCATATCGGCGTTTATTCCAGTAAACTGGATGAACACATGATAAAGGCACCCCATCCCAGAAATCTGCTTCATGGAAGCCTTGTATCCCCGTCCCTTGCTGCGGCAGTCATAAATGGTAAGTATGTAAATGCGGTACCTCTCTACCGTCTTGAAAAAGAATTCGAAAGGTACGGGCTTGCCATTACCAGACAGAACATGGCGAACTGGATGATCCGTCTTGGGGAAGAATATCTGGGAACCATGTATGATTATCTGCATAAACTTCTGTATGATTATCATGTGATACAGGCAGATGAGACTCCTGTACTTGTAAATAAGGACGGGCGTCCTGCCGGCAGCCAGAGTTACATGTGGGTGTACCGGTCCGGCTTTATGTACCGGGATCGTCAGATTATCCTTTATGAATACCAGAAAACGCGTAATGCATCCCATCCCCGGGAATTCCTGAGGGATTACACCGGGATCTGTGTTACGGATGGGTACCAGGTATATCATACATTGGAAAAGGAGCGTGAAAATCTGAAGATTGCAGGCTGCTGGGTTCACTGCAGGCGCAGGTTTAACGATGCACTGGAAGTGATACCAAAAGCACACCGAAAGGAATCAATCCTGCATCTGATCATGAAACAGATACAGGCCATTTACCGGGAAGAGGGAAAACTGTCTGATTTTTCTACGGAAGACAGGCTCATGCAGCGTCAGCTTGTGGTAAAACCACTGGTGGATGCTTTCTTTGCGTACCTGAAACAGAATGAACCTAAGATTCCAAAGAACGGTAAAATACGGGAAGCATTTACATATGCACTGAACCAGGAAAGCTACCTGAAAGTTTTTCTGGAAGATGGGGATGTTCCAATAGACAACAATGCCAGCGAACGTGCGATCCGTGGATTCTGTATAGGGAAGAAAAACTGGGAGATGATCGATACGGTCAATGGAGCCAATAGTTCAGCGATCATCTACAGTATCGCAGAAACTGCAAAGGCGAATAACCTGAAACCTTTCGATTATTTCGAATATCTGCTTACGGAGATTCCCAAACATGTAGATGACAAAAACACAGATTTTCTTGCAGAACTTCTGCCATGGTCAGATATGTTGCCCGAAAACATTAGAAAGCCGCAAAAAGCCA
>NZ_QUIM01000020.1:748-31140 GCF_003480245.1 Blautia sp. AM42-2 | reverse complement strand
GATTATTATGGGATATTTTTTAGGGCAACACAATCCGTCGAATTATTTTGCACTTACGATATTCATGTTAATATTGTATTTTTTCCTTAGATAAAGGTTTTCCCGGAATTACAAAAGCTATAGCAATTCTTTCTTCGCAAAAAATTCTCCGCGGCACTCTCCCATCCTGGAAGAAAAGCCGCGGAGAAATAAATATATTTTCGGTGTCAATACAAAGATCATTAATCTTTACACCACTTTACAACTTTTTCATAAAAAATATCGTACAGAGCTTTCTGATGTATAATGAGTTTGCTCCAAAACATTCCAAAGGAAAGTGACCCTGTACGACAAAGACATTATACAACGAAAAGACTTTGACTGGTAGACTTCACAAATATTTTTTGATTTATTTTGAAACTTTTTCTGCTCCAACGTAAGTAGGTAATCATCCGTATCTGTTTTTTTGTTTTTTATTCTGCTACAATCTCCTTTTTCTTCAGAGATATAAGCTTCCGCTGTCTTCTCAAGCGGTTCCTTTGTCTTCTACAATGTGATCCAATGCAGCCAGCGGCTCAAGTCCTTTCTCCTTCGCGATTGTCGCACGTGTGCGGCGCTTTGGACGATATGGGCGATACAGGTCTTCTACTGCCACAAGCGTTTCCGCTGCCAGAATCTGTTTCTTTAATTCTTCTGTCAGTCTCTGATTAATATCCATTCTTTTTAGTTCTTTCCACTTTCATAGGCGTTCTGCACCCGTTCGGTCAGCACTTTTCCACCGTTTGCATACCATTCTGCCACAAAAGTATCAAAGTAATCCACTGGTTTCTCCCCACTAATGATCTGAAGAAATGCTTCCTGTTCCAGTTCCTGTAATTCTTGCGGAATTTCTGCATTTACATTTTCCAGAGGCAATGTCGATGTACTTGTTATTCCTGCCTTCTGCAGTTCCCCCACAGCCTGAATTCTTGACGCATACGCCGCCCATCCATTCGCGGTTGTCAGCTGTCCATTCAAGTAAGATTTGCATGTATTAAAATAAGACTTTTCCAAACCGCTAAGCTCTGATACATCAAGCGTCTTATCCAGTGCTGCCTGAATATGTTCTGTCGTACGGTAAAGTGCATCCTCATAATCCACATTAATATTCAGTGGCCGGGCCGTCGGATCTACATTAATAGAAAAATAATCATTCACTTCTCTTGCCGCACTATCATTTGCATATCTAGACTGATCAAAAATCGCACTCACATACTTTGCTACAATTTCCGGATGCTCATATCCTTTACGCACCACCACATACATCCACTGGTCATACGATTCAAAAACTGATATCTTCTGCGTCTCATTTACCTGTTCTTTGTCTAAAAGATACGGTTTCCACTCTGCATTTGAATCGACATTATATGCTGCACTCAACGGGTTATTCGGAGCCCACCAGCGTCCACAGATAGCACCGCAATGTCCGGTTTTTAACAAATCATCTATGTTTTCCGTCTTTCGTAGCAGGAATCTCTGGTCGAGTATCTCATCCTCATATAGATTGTGAAGTTTCAAAAGCGCTTCTTTTGTTTCCTGTGTTACTGACCCATAAACTACATTTCCATTTTTATCCAGGATCCAGTGACATGGCATTGCACCGGCATGTATAAAAGTTGCATCCACTCCATAAGTCTGATCCGCACCGGCAACCACGTCTGTACTACAGGCAAGGCCGATTGTCTGACCGTCTCCTGCTGCATCCTGTTCTACAAATGCCCGGATCACTTCCAACGCTTCTCCTACTGTTTCCGGTTCCTTTAATCCCAACTTCTCAATCCAGTCTTTCCGCAGCCAAAGAAGCGGAGTTCCATCGTCAATCACCGTATTCGGAAATGCATATAGCTTTCCATCCACGGTTGCAGACTGTAAAAGAGAATCTCCATAACTTTCATACATTTCTTTGATCGTATCTGTCGTACACTCTTCATACGTTTCTGTAAGTTCTTCGATCAGGCCTGCTTCAATCAGGCGGAGCAGGTTATCTCTTCCCTTCACAACAAGCACGTCTGGAATATCACGATCTTCAATCGCTACATTGACCGCCTCTTCATAAGTATTGCCATCCTGCAATTCAAAGACATCTTCATTCTGAATATTAAGTATTTTCTTCAAATATCTCGTATATGCATTATTTTCGTACGTATTTCCTACAGGAAGATTCGAATTATTCGCCCCTGCAATCTTGCCAAGTGTATAGGTAACAGTCTCAGGATATTTCCCAAGTGGTGTATGCATCGCTTTATACATCAGCTTTCTTTTCACTTCAACTGCATTGCTTACACCAGACTCACTTTGGGATGCTTCTAACTGTTCCATCTGTCTTTGACTTTCCTTCGTCTCAAAATAGGTTCCGCACCAAAGCATCAGCAATAAAATTAATGCAAGCTGGGCTGAGAGAATTCGCTTTTTCATATCGTTTTTCATAACACCTTCGCCTCCGTGTTCTTCGGAATCCGGATAAAGACCCGCGTTCCTTTTCCTGGAGTACTTTCTATCTTCATCTCACCTTTTTCTCCATAAAGGACATGGATTCTGTCACAGACATTTCGCACACCATAACCGGAGGACTGATATGTCAGAATCTGATCCGCCTTCTCCTGCGTCATTCCCGCACCATTGTCCCTGATTTCAAAGAAAATGTGCTCAGCCTCTTCACGAATCGTCAGCCACAACGTCGGATTCTCATTATCTGACACATCAATTCCATGATCGATTGCATTTTCTGCAAGTGGCTGCAGGATCAACTTCGGTATCAGATAATCATTAAGACCATCCGAAATCTGTTCAACCACACGGAACTCGTTATCATGCATAACAAGTTGGATTTTGAGATATGCACGGATGTTATCAATTTCTTTTGCCACTGTAGTCATTGTTTCACCACGATTTAGGCTTGTCCGATAATAAGTAGACAGTGCCAATGTCACATGACTGATTTCATCCTCCCCCGCTTCAATTGCTTTCCAGTTGATGATTGAAAGCGAATTATAAAGGAAATGTGGATTGATCTGTGCCTGCAGTGCTCTCATCTCACTGTTCTGAAGCTGGATCTTACTCTCATATACTTCTGAGATCAAATGGTTCATCTGATCCATCATGCGCCGAAATGACCGGATCAGCACACCCACCTCGTCTTTGGATTTACTCTGCACGGTAACTTTACGAAGTCCCATATTGATCAGGTTCATATTTTCAGTCAATAACTCCAACTGCGATACCATACGGAGAGAAAAAACATATCCCAGAAAACTCAGAAGAAGAACACTGATCAAAATAATCGGAATATTTTTGAGCAAAAGCTTATGGATTGCGTTTTCACTTACTTCCTTTGGACGATAGATATAGAAATTCCATCCTGTATCCTTCATTGTCCGCTGTACCAGATAATAATTCTCACTGATATCTTTCGGACTCTCAATATCCTTCGGACGATATTTCTTATCCATAGAACACTCGGCATAGACAATATTTCCATTATCATCCTGAATCATGCCTCCTGTATTATCTGTAAGCTGGCTCATGAATGGTTCAAGAACTTTTTCATAATCAAGACGCATCTCCAACACCGCTTTGATCGTATCATTGTCATAGAATTTCCGACTGGCAATGATTGATTTATTCACACCGCGAGTGATGCTCCACTGCATTAATGTTCCCTCATTCAACCTGGAATACCACTGTTGATTCTCCGCTTCCGACATTGGAAGAAGTGTATCTCCATGTGGCACTTCTATATTGTCAGAATATAATGTAATGCTCTGGATCTCTTTGTGGTAGATCGTCGGCATCTGCAACAGTGGATCAGCCACCTTCACATATTTCAAATACTTCTCATAATCCGACTCTGTCTCCACATCAAAAATATTCCTGAGATTTTGAGAATAAGACAGATAATCAACCAGGTTCTTATAGATCTGAGACTGATTCTCAATCGAACTCACTGACTGTTCCAACATTTTCTCCAGATTGTACTGTTCCTTCTCTCGCAATTGATTCATCATGCCATACTGCATGGAAAAAGCAAGGAATCCTACCGGAACCAGTCCTGCAATCAGCATCAAAACAGACAGTTTTTTACGAAATTTCAGATTTTCAAATCGATGGATCAACTTCCGTATTTGTTTTTTCATCCGCCGCTATTCCTTTCCTGCATGCTTCCGGTGTATCTCCGAAAAACTCTCTGAAACTTCTGCAGAAGTATGAGTTATTGGAAAATCCTACTTCTTTCGCAATTTGGGAGATTTTCATATTCGTTGTCTCTAAAAGCTCTTTTGCTTTATTCATTCGCACTTCACGGATAAAACGGTTCAGTGTCATCCCTGTTTCTTCTTTAAATACAGCACTTAAATACCCCGGTGACAGAAAAACCATTGCGGAAAGTGTCTCTGCTCCCAGATCCTTTTCCTTATAATGGTGATAAATATATCCCTTCACGGTTGTAACTTCTGATCGGAACCCATCTTCCTGCTCTTGCATGCAATGTTCATATTCCTGAAGTACTTCTTCTACTATAGCAATCACATCATTAAGGTTTCTGCAGCGATATAATCGATCCACTCTCTTTGAAAGCATCTTTTCATCCAGCCCTTCCATCTGGTCGAGCAATTCTTTCATAATTCCAGAAAATACAAACTTTACATACATATCCGAAAATTGCTTATGCGCACGATATTTTTCTTCCAGTCTCTGAAAATCCTGACGGAGATGTGGCAGATCTTTATATTGAATATCTTTCGTAATCTGTTCCATGATTTCAGAATCTTCTGCCGGATCAGCTTTCTTCTCTTCCTGCTTCTCCCCGTGGAAAAACAGATGCTGACGTGGCTGATAGAACTGCTCTTCTAACATTCCTTCCAGCACCTTAAATTCCTCTGCCAGATTTTTTCCATCTTCGATTTCCTCACTGACTGCAAAATAACATTCACTGTCAAACTGTTGCGCAAAAAAACGATACATTTTCTCTACGATTCCATGATAATCTGCATATTTTTCCGTGAACAAAAAGATAGATTCGTTCGAATTCAGATTCACATAATGAAACTCTCTCTGCACCTCTTCCTTCAGGCTCATCAGGAAATGTTCCTCTTCCGTTTCGAAGAATCCATTTGAGGCACTGACAAGAACCATACGGGTAAATTGGGACAGATCATCTTCCATTCCATCTGTAAGTTTCTTAAACTGAACAAAATCTTCCTCTTTTCCCCCATACAGATATTTCAGTAAAAAGTATTTTTTCAGATAATCTTCTTTCTTTTCCTGCTGCTCTTTTTTCTCTATCTTAGAAGAAATATTTTCCATCACTCGTTGAAAAGTCTTATGGAATTCCTCCGGATCAACCGGCTTCAGAACATAGTCCACAACTCCATACCGCAATGCTTCTCTTGCATAAGAGAAATCATTATATCCGCTGAAGATCACGATTTCCATATCCGGATGATCTTCTCTCACTGCTTTCGTCAGCTCCAGTCCATTCATATAAGGCATCTTTACATCCGAAAATAAAATATCCACATGGTTTGATTCTAATACTCCCAGTGCATCCTTTCCATTCGTTGCTTCTAGGATCTGGAATTCTCCTTCCTCCCTCTTTAACAGAAAGCGGATTCCCCTTCGCTCCAGTTTTTCATCATCCACGATCAATATTGTAATCATTTCCCCACTCCTCCCACACGTTCACTTTACATTTTCACTATTCCTTTTATAACGTCCGAAAACAGCAGGGAATGTTCACTCACTCTCTGCTGTCTTTTTTTAATTTTTATAATTCTATTTTAATTCATTTTTTAGACAATGTCCACACTAGCCTTTAACCGCTCCGGCTACAACGCCTTCGATAATATATCTCTGGCAGAACAGGTAGAAGATGATAATCGGCACAATTGCAAGAACCAGAGTTCCCATCATTGCTCCCATATCTACAGAACCGTATCCACCTTTCAGATACTGAACTGCCATCGGCACTGTCTTATATTTTCTCTGATCCAGTACAAGTGATGGAAGCAGGTAGTCGTTCCAAATCCACATTGCCTGAAGAATTGTAACTGTTACGCAAGTCGGCTTTGCAATCGGAAGTACAATTTTAAAGAATGTCTGGGTTGGTGTGCATCCATCAATCATTGCAGCCTCTTCAATCTCCAATGGAATGGATTTCATGAACCCGGTAAACATAAAGACGGAAAGTCCTGCACCAAATCCAAGGTAGATCACAACCAGTCCCCACGGATTTCCCATATGAAGCATATTTGCGATCTTGGATAATGTAAACATTTCCATCTGGAATGGCACGATCATTGCAAACAGGCAAAGCATGTAAAGGATCTTTGTAAATTTTGTCTTCACGCGGCAGATATACCATGCACACATGGAGCAACATAAGATAATCACTGCTACAGATAAGATTGTGATAAATAAACTCCATCCAAATGCCTGAATCAGCCGTGTCTGCTTAATACCACGGATATAGTTCTCTAATCCGACATACATCTTTCCGGTCGGTATCTCGAACGGTGCTTTACTGATATAGACTTTTTTCTTAAAGGAGTTGATAAATACCAGTATGATCGGATACAGATACAGCAGGCTGAGTAGTGTAAAAATAACGGTTAATAATGTACCATGTTTTACTTTTTTATTCATTACTGCTGCACCTCCTTTGATGTTGTCAGTTTATTCTGGATCAATGCAATCACTCCTACGATAATAAAGAAGATAACTGCTTTCGCCTGTCCTACACCTTCCCAGCCAGTTCTTCCATAGAATGTATAATAGATATTCAGGGCAAGCATTTCTGACATCTTGTCCGGTCCACCGTTTGTCAATGCAAGGTTCTGGTCGAAAAGTTTAAATCCGTTTGTAAGTGTCAGGAAAGTACAGATTGTAATGGATGGCATAACCATCGGAATTGTAACATATCTTAAAAGCTGTACTTTATTCGCTCCATCAATCTGTGCTGCCTCGATCAGCTCTCCAGGAATATTCTGGATTCCTGAGATGTAGATGATCATCATGTATCCAACCTGCTGCCAGAGCATCAGGATAACCAATCCCCAGAAACCATATTTTGAAGAATATGTAAGTGTTTTCTGGAAATGTGCCAGAATACCATTTAATAACAGCTGCCATACATATCCAAGTACAATACCACCGATCAGGTTCGGCATAAAAAATACAGTACGGAAAATATTGGTTCCCTTAATATTCTTTGTCAAAAGCATTGCTACCGCAAATGCAAAAATGTTGATCAATAATACTGTCACAATTGTAAATAATGCGGTAAACCAAAGAGAGTGAAGAAAATCTCCGTCTCCAAGGATCTTTACATAGTTGCTAAGTCCAATAAATTTAGCGTCTGTCACCGTTGTGAACTTGCAGAACGAAAGATATACGCCTAACACAAACGGTGCAAGGAAACCTATCGTGAATGCAATCAGCGTCGGCAATACAAATACCGGAAAATATCTCTTTATTGCTTTTTGCATGTTCTTCTCCTCCTGTCTTTCTTTTCTGTAAAAAGCCTTTCTGCGCCTTTGCTTTTCACAATTCTAATTACATAATTTCAGCCTGCCCCGGTATGCTCGTTGGCAGGCTGTTTGATCTTCTTCTCTATTTCACAGCTTTTTTATCTGCCTATCCTGTGAAAAGTCTTTTTTATTCGTTTGCTGCTGCGTATTCTTCAGCCCATCCATCAACAAATGCTGTCTGTACACTATCCCATGCGCCTGTACCCTGTGCATAGTTCAGAAGAGCTCCACCAAGATTGTTTTTCCAGTTCTCAGATGGCATTGTTGTAAAGTTCCAGCTTACTGGTGTCTTTCCTGCCTCTGTATACTCAGCATTTGCTTTTACAAGTGGGTTGTCCGGAAGGTAATCTGAGAATGTTGTGAACGGTGTTACAAATCCCATCTCGTTAGCCAGCATGTCACGACCTTCATCGCTCTCAACTACCCATTTCATAAAATCAAGTGTTGCCTGAATGTCTTCTTCTGAAGCGTTCTTATTTACACACCAGTAGTTCTCAGATCCTGTACAAAGTCCCTGATTTTCTTCTCCATCAACTCCGATGTAGATTGGAAGCATTCCCATATCTTCATCTGCTACTTCATTATCTTTGATATCATTGTAAGCCCATGTACCATTCTGATAGAATACTGCTTCGCCAAGTGCAAATTCACTTGCTGCGTCATCTCCTGTCTTAGAAGAAATCATAGATGGCTCACATGTAGAGTTGTTCAGATACAGATCCCAGATCTGTTTGTAGTTGTCAAGGTATGTTCCTTTGATTGCATCTGTGCTGTCAATTCCGTCTGCCTTATACTCATAGTAGATTGGAAGATTTGCAAGGTGTGTCTTGAATCTCCAGTCAGAGGAAGAATCCATTCCTGCTGAAGTAAAAGCTCCTTCTACTCCAAGATCATCTTTGTGTGCCTGAATCTCTTCTGCAACTGTCTTAAGTGCCTGGAAGTTATTCAGATCATCAATTGATTTGATACTTGCATCCGGCAATTCGAAGTATTTGTTCAGAAGAGCTTTGTTGTAGATCAGACCATAAGTCTCAATAACATAAGCGATTCCGTCTACTGCGTCGCCATCTTTTAATATATAATCGTCAGACTCGACATCTTTATAAACATCGCTGTCTGAAAGGTCATAGCAATAATTTTTCCATGTAGCAAGTCCAACCGGTCCGTTTACCTGGAACAATGTTGGTGCCTCATCTTTTGCCATCTCTGATTTCAACTGTGACTCGTAAGTTCCTGATGCTGCTGTCTGTACATCAACCTGAACACCCGTCTCATCTGTATACTCTTTTGCAAGTTCTACCCACTGGTCAGCCTGCTCTGGTTTAAAGTTCAGATAATAAACTTTTCCGGATGACTTATCTCCTTTCGCTGTTTCATCTCCGCTTGATGTGCCTCCACATCCTGCAAGCATTCCGCCTGCCATTGAAGCTGCAAGTACAAGTGCAAGAATCTTTTTCTTCTTCATAATTGAATCCTCCTTTTATGATTACCTGTCTTTGTTTTTCTTGATGATGTTATTATAAGAAAAAGTTCCAAAATAAGATATAATAAAATTCCAAGAAACATAACACTATTTCAAGATTATTGTAACTTTTGAAGATTTTGTGTATGATACAAGAGTTCGCCAAGAACCAAAAGTAAAAAATAAAGGTAAAATTTACTTGTTATAAATAGGATTTGCAGAAAGGATGTTTGAACTCGTCTAAAAAGTTGAGTGACTCAACTTTTTAGACTGACTATCATTTATGGAGGTATTCACTATGGCAGAATAAACCAGTCTGGTTGCACAGCAGGTCCGCCTTATGCACTGGGCAGAACAGATCAGAGAATGTCAGAACCGTCCGGAAGGTATGGATGTATCGACCTGGTGTAAACAAAATAACATTACAAAAGCCAACTATTATTATCCACTGAAAAGGGTTCGGCAGATGTACCTGGATCAGCTTCCTGAGGCAGAAAAGCCTGCTTTCGTTGAACTTCCGCGTTTAAAAGCGGAAAGAACAGCAACTGTGCCCGAAGTTCCAGTGATGTGTATCAAAAACGGAAATGGACTTTCGGCAGATATATTTTCTTCAGTTGCTCCGTTGTCTGGTAGAGTCATTTAGTCATGTTGAATGATGCCGCTGTTTCACACTTCAAAAAAGTTTATCTGGCCCCCGGTTATACGGATCTCCGCCGGGGATCGATGGATTGGCTTCTATTGTACGCTTTCAGTTTGAACTTGACCCTTATGATAAAAATACGCTTTTTCTGTTCTGCGGAAGAAAAAAGCAGCAGGATCAAGGCACCAAATAAATTGTTTAATCCTCTTAATGTCCGTGTATAGCAGATTTGTTTGTACAGTTTTTCAAATTTGCTCATTTATAGCTATACATTTAAAAGTTTTGCACTTGTTTTTTATCTCACCAAGAAAATTGTAAGAGGGTCAGACCCCAATGTCTCTCACACGCTTTCTTTTATACTCTGCGGGATGCTTTTAATCCTCGATTGCTGCCTTACGGGCATTGATTGCCTTTATCACATCCATATCAAACTTGGGTTTACGTTCATAGGTATACAGACCGTTTAACTCCTGCTCCACATCATACAGCTGGGTATAGCAGAAGGCAAACATATGGGGATTGTCCAAAAGGGCATCGGTCAGTCCCTTATATCGGTTCAGGAATTCCTCCTTGGTAGCAGGACCTACACCATAGCCCCAGCCATCCTTTCCAACACCTTCCTCGTCCCACTTGATACCGCCATACTCACTGATGAAGGTAGGGATACCCTTTACAGGTGTCTGCCTGTAGCCATGATTATCTTCCAAATCACCTCCCTGTTTAAAGGACTCGTAGGTTGCTGCAAACTTTGCCGGATCCTGCTCATAATTGTGTAAGTCATAGATGTCCGTCACCACATGATAATTTCCGCTGGTATCAATGCAGGGTCTGGTGGTGTCATACAGCTTTGTCATCTTATACACATTGGCCAGTAAGCTGTCATCCTGCCTTCTTCCCTCATAATCCCATGTCTCATTAAACGGACACCAGCCGATGATGGCGGGATGGTTGAAGTCTCTCTCCAAGGCTTCCATCCACTCAGGCAGGAAATATTTTAATGCTGCGGGATTGCTGTAATCCAGTCCCCAACAGCCCTGCTCGCCCCATACCAGATAGCCTGCTTTATCGCAGTGATACAAGAACAGAGGCTCAAATACCTTCTGATGGAGTCTTGCGCCGTTGAAGCCTGCAGCCATGGACAGTTCCACATCCTTGACAAGTGCTTCCTCTGTAGGCGCTGTGTAAATGCCATCCGGATAGAAGCCCTGATCCAGCACCAGTCTTTGGAACACGCTCTTATCGTTGATGAGGAATTTCTCTCCATCCAGTCTTACCTCACGCATACCAAAGTAGCTTTCTACCTTATCTTCTCCATAGGTTAATGTAAGGTCATACAGTCTGCCATGACCCGGCTCCCACTTTTCCAGACGGGACAAAGGAAGTGTCATGGTAACGGTGCCGCCCTCTGACTTTGCGCTTACGCTGCCACAGGGCTCTCCCCCATAAAAGGCCTTTGCTTCCAGTGTGCCCTGCCCCTTTACTACCGCCTTAATTCCCAGAGTTGCCTCTGCCAGGTTTGGATAATATTGCACTTTTTCAATGTAGCTTTCCGGTACCCACTCAAGCCATACCGTCTGCCAGATACCTGTCGTTCTGGTATAATCACAGCCTCTGGAGTAGAAGAAATGACTCTGCTTTCCCTTGGGCTGCTTTCCGCCTCTCACATCATCTGCTGCAAAAAGCGTAATGTCATTTTCTCCTTCCTTTACAAGCTTTGTAATATTAAACGTAAAGGAAACATAACCGCCCTGGTGTCTGCCTGCCTCTACTCCATTGATCCATACTCTTGCATCATAGTCCACTGCGCCGAAGTGTAAGAGAAGATCTCCCTTCAGCTCCTCCCCTGTCAATGTGATGGTGCGGTGATACCATACGCCGGGGATAAAGTCCTTATAGCCGATTCCGCTCAGATCACTTTCCGGGCAGAAGGGCACCAGGATCTTCTTCTCCCAATCTGTCTTTCCTTCCTGCCATTTCTGATCTATGCCGCTGCATCCAAAGTCAAAGGAAAAATCCCATTCTCCATTCAGGTTTTTCCAATGCTCCCTCTTCATCTGGGGCTGGGGATGCTCCGGTCTGGGTATTTGTGTCATAATTTTTTCCTCCTGTGATCATTTATTTGGGTTGATTTCATTTTTATTTTATATAGTGAAAGCCGTAGTTGACAGGCTTGCTCCTTTTTACTACAATGCTGTTATTACATTATTGCAATTTGCTTTCAAAAAATGGAGGAACCACCATGCCTCAGGAAATTACACGCACACAGATTGAAAAATACACTGTCTACACCGGCCCTACCGCGGAAAGCTTTTCTCCCATCATGGCCGGTATCACTTACCCAGATCCTGCCTATGAGATCCTGGTTTATCGCAGACCCCTGTGTGTGTTTGAATACGTTTTAAGCGGCCGTGGACATATCGAGCGAAACGGCAGTATCCTCACTGTAAATGCCGGAGATGCCTATATCCTTACTGCCGGCACCTACCACCACTACTATTCAGACAAAGTTGATCCCTGGACCAAGATCTGGTTCAATGTCAGCGGCAGTCTGGTACAGCATCTTCTCTCCGATTACGGCTTAGACGGTGTCACCCTGATCCCCCGCTTCCATAACGAAACACCTCTGACCCGGATCCTTGATGCCTTTACCGCCGACCCTGTACACTCTGCTGACAAGCTGGCTGTACTGCTCCATCAATATATTCAGGAGATTGCGGATTTTCTGGCAAACAAAGTTCCCATCAATCCTACTGCACTGGCGATCCGCAATTATATCGATATGCACTTAACAGAAAGTCTGTCCTTGGATCATCTGGCAGATACCGTTTCCCTGTCCCGCTCCAGGCTCATCCACCTGTTCCAGGAGGTATATCATGTTGCTCCCTACCAGTATTACCTGTCCCAGAAGTGCAAGCTGGCCCAGTCCATGCTAAGCCGCACCACTCTTCCTGTTTCTGCCATCTCCACACAGCTTGGGTTCCTAGACCCTCACCACTTTTCTTCCTTTTTCAAGAAACAGTGCGGTCTGTCCCCGGCTTCTTACAGAAAACTCCACACAGCGCCTGGGAATTTTCCCACCTAAGTATTATTCTTTCTAAAAATGGAACCAAGGCAACGAAACTACTTTTTTAAGTACTTTCATTGCCTTAGATTATAGTTCATTTTCTTTCTGTTTACGATACAAAATACAGCTAAAAAGGTATGAATTATTGCTACTACATATTCGGTTTACGTTTACCATTTGGGCTTCGATTTGATTTGCAATCTCACCCACCTAATCGCCTGATCAAGTTTCTGTTCGTAGGCTCAAGAACTTTGCTACACCACTTCCTCCATCCATACCGTTACTGATACCGACTTGTGATTCGCTACACTTGGCGGTAAATACCCGTGACTGGACTTGCACCAGCAAGATTAGTGCCATGCTCGGCACACAAAATGACTGCCCCGCCTGCTCAAATGCAGGCAGAACAGTCATCTGATCTTTTTATTCACTTTTTATGAAACAAATTTTCCAACGATCAGGCAGATTACAATCGTAATCACCATATCCGGCAGAGTGTTTCCCAGCGGCATGTCGATGTTCATCAGAATTCGGTATACCACAAATCCAATCACCCAGATGATCAGATTCGGAATATGTACGGCCAGGCTGCTCTTGTCCCGTTTCAGCAGGAAAAAGTCTGCAATCTGGATTGCGATCATCGGTGCAAAGACCGAGCCGATCAGATAGAGGAAATCTGTGATGTTGTCCATCGGATATACAATCGCTGCGATGGTTCCAATGACGGTGACAACGATGGCCACATGCTTTCCATTCCATTTGCTTACGACAGTCTCGCTGGAAATTCCTGCGGAGTAGGCATCCAGAAATGTCGTTGTTACTGTTGAAAATACAATAATCAGAAGGCCCGCAATGCCAAGGCCTGCCTTCAGCATGATCTGCGCGATGTCATATTCTCCGGTGATGATCGCTGCTCCCATTCCAATCACATACATCCAGCAGCTGACGATTCCATAGACAACCGCGCTGATGGCCGTTGCTTTGACCGGTTCTTTTGCTTCTCTTGTGTAATCGCTGATCAGCGGCAGCCAGGATAACGGCATCGCAACCGCAAGTTCTACTGCTGCACCGAATGTCATACTATCATCCAATGGTGCTCCTGCTCCGCCTCCGGCAAAGATGACCTTGCTCAGGATCAGGCTAAGCAGAAATAATGCTGCCATGGCAACCGTGTTGATTTTACCAAGATTCGTGATTCCGATCACAATCCAGAGAATAATCAGGACTCCGATCACAAGGCACCAGATCCATCTGCCCGTATGCATTACGCCATCTGCGGCGAGCGCTCCGTCATAGATCATGATGGCGGTCCAGCCAACGAGCTGCAATACATTCAGGACAGCAAAAAGGATGCTTCCCTTCTGTCCAAAACTCATTTTTACGGTTTCCATGGCACTTTTTCTGACCCTGCCGCCGATCACGCCCGCCAGAAACAGCATCAGGCATCCGATGATATGGCCGATAAGAATCGCTGCCAGACCTTTTCCCATGCCGAGCGGTGCAAGGTAGGTTCCGGTCAGGATTTCGGCAATCGAGACACCTGCCCCAAACCAGATCAGGCCATTCTCGAACAGGCCGGTACGTTTTTCGTTCATTTTCATGTTCCTCTCTTTGCTTAAATTTTCATACCGGAAACCATTTTAGCACAGAAGGGAAAATGCGGCAATGAATTTACTCTATCCGTTCATCTGACTCCCAATCTTTCTCCAATCATCCCAGCTTTTCAGACCATTCTGCTTCCTTAAAGCCGATCAGCACGGTATCACCATCGATCAGCAGCGGGCGTTTCACCAGCATACCATTCGTGGCAAGAAGCTGCAGCTGTTCCTCTTCGCTCATGGCAGGAAGTTTGTCCTTCAGTTTCATTTCTTTATAAAGAAGGCCGCTGGTATTAAAGAACTTTTTAAGTGGAAAGCCGCTCTTAGAATACCATTCCTTTAACTCACCGCAGGTTGGATTCACATCCACGATGTTGCGCTCGGTATATTCTATTTTCTGTGCATCTAACCATTTTTTCGCTTTCTGGCAGGTTGAGCATTTTGGGTAACATATAAATAACATTTCTCCATCTCCAATCAAATATAATTTATCCATAATCCTGTATCTTTTGCCGGAATCATTTCAGCACAGGAACGGAGGATCGGCAATTATTTTCCTTCTTCCAAGATCAATTCCAGCACCTTCATCAGCTTCGGAATCCAGCCCATCTATCTTATATAGACGAGCTGTTTGAGCTCTTTTGGTCTTTCCTTTTTCACAATTATGCAATAATAATCTATAACTTTGCACATACCAAATCATACAAAGCACTCATAAGTTCTTCCCCGTTCCGGCATTCTGCGACCATCGAAATAACCGCATTCTTGTCCGGAAGGATCATAGAAATCTGAGAATATTTTCCATCCGCCCGGTAGGAATTGTATTCTCCTCTCCAGAAAAGATAACCATAATTGTCTGTATCGGATGCTGCTGTACTTTCTTCTATCCATTTTTCGGATAAAATCTGTTTTCCATTCCATTTTCCCTTATTCAGGTAAAACAATCCGAATTTATGAAGTTCAGAAAGTGTAAGGAACAATCCACCTGCGCCAAAACTGTTTCCAAGAGGATCCGTCTCCCATGTCGGCCGCTTGATTCCAAGATGTTTAAAAAGCCTTGGTGTAAGATAAGAGACCAGATCGCATCCGGAACGTCTCTGTACAAGAATGCCTGCCAGGTAGGGACCAACATTATTATATACAAAATGTGTACCTGGCTTATATTGAAACGGAATCGCCAAAGACATTTTTACCCAGTCATCCTCCTGGTATAATGGCCGCTGTTCTCCCATAAGGCTGCCCTGTTCCTGTCCTAAACACATCGTAAGCAGGTCTCGAACCGTTGCCATTTTCAGATTATCATTGATCACATCGGGTAAATCTTCGGGAAAGGCATCCGTCAGTTTTTCATCTAAAGACAGTAATCCTTCCTGGACAGCAAAACCAACTGCACAGGATGTGAAGCTCTTCGTTGCAGAATAGATATTTCTACGGCATTCGGGTTCGCTGTACCATTCATTTATGAGGTCGCCATCTTTTGTGACCTTTATTCCAAGGACGTGAAAGGTTTTTGCAGCTCCTATAAAATCAGATATGTCCATAGCTAGGTTCCTCCTTTATTTTTGCTATAATAATTTGTAGTATCTTTGCCATGTTGTCTTTCTGAAATTTTTATAAACCTATGTATATTTCCTCCTCATCAACCACTTCTGATCAATACATTTCACCTCACCATTAAAACGAATATGAAGATGAACTCCGCCAGATCTCAGATTAATCTTTTCTACGATTCCATCTCCGAATTTCGGATGTGTGATATTGTCTCCAATTTTATATTGAACAACTTCATCCTTCTGCTTCTGTGCTTTCTGCTGGCGCTGATACGTATCTCGAATCGGCACTGTCTTATCATGAATCCGGCTTTTTAATACTTTATCATAGTTATGATCCAACAGCGCCTCTCCTGCCTTATAATAAGGTGTCGGTGCTGCACCTATAAGAGAACAACAATATTTCCACGCACTTCCATGTGTTCCAGCCTGCCATTTATACTTCTCAGGTATCCGCATATTGTACTGCATGTAATGCGCATATTCATGCTTGAATAAATCGATACGGTCCTCTTTTGACAACGGATTGTTGACTCCATACGCAACAAAGAGCAGGGAAAAATGAAAATGTTCCTTTTCATGAGCACTCTGCCTTGTATAGGATCCCAGAGAATCGGTCTCAAATCCAAATGTTACCGGTATTTTTGCTCCATTCAAATGAAATTTCCGGTCCAGTTCCTGATATAAATTCTGAATTAATGCTGTCAAAATTGGGATTTCTTTCTGCAGCCGCTGGCGTAAAAACTGGTTTTCTTGATCATAATAAGTCATTCTTTCATGTTTCCTCCCAGCTTTTCTATTGCCACTTCTTCCATATCTCCGGCTGATAACCGAGCGTAGAAAGTTTTCCATTTCTGACCACTGGTGTCTTAATTACAGATGGATTTTCCATCACTTTCTGAAGCTTATCCTCATCAGCAATGTATTTAATCAAAGCTAATAAATCCTTGTCTTTGCCATCCCAATTAATCATATTTTCCAGTCCGCCATTTGCCTGAGCTACAGAATTAAATTCTCCTTTGCTCATGCCTTTTTCCTTCATATCTACAAACTGATACTTGATGCCGCGCTCTTTGAAAAAACGCTCGGCTTTCTTTGTATCGTTGCATTTCTTTGTTCCAAATATTTGTATATTCATTGTAATATTCCCTTCTGGATCCAAAATTATATTTAATTCTTCGGATTATCCCTTTCGCAATAAAGCACTATAACAACTGTGTCATTAATCCTCAATAACCAGTACCTTCTCACCCTATCACATTTCCGAGATAATCACACCTTCACTTAAGGCGACTTGATTCCATACTTTACAGATCAGTTCATACTTATTTCAACTCACGTCTTTATGGAATACGACTGTAAGAAGATCCAACTTTACAAATTTCTTTTTTTCTATTTTCTAGATTTTTTCTTCAATATATCCCGTTTTCTGTAGTAACCGACTCTTCCATCGTATCTGATATTTCCTATACGCACTGGAATGTATTTCCTGTGTTTTACATTTATTCGCAACAATTCGGTATTGCAATTGATATTCCACTAGCTGAGACCGCAAAGCATTTTCCGTTGCCTCTAGTTGACTGGCAGCCTTCACAAGATCCGATCCTTTTAATTCAATCAAATATGCTGTCTTGGAGGTTTCGTTCATAAGAAGATAATCACATCTGTCACCTGTCTTAATTACTTTTCCGTCTATCTGATAATGTGTTACTTCCGAATTTGAAACATTATTTGCTTTATGATATTGTGGATTCCCTTTATCTCGAGAAACAATCTGTTTCGCATTTTTGCCACATAAAGATATAAATCCGTTTAACGGCATTAGAACACCACACTTTCTTCATTGGTAGTCTGTAGTTCCAGCAATCGTTCAAAATCTTCATTAATCACTTTGGAGATTTCATCAATTTTTTCATTTTGAATCATATGAATATCTGCATCCATACAATTTTCAATTGTTCCATTTTTTACAAACCAAGAATCAAATGCATTATAATCCAGCCATAAAGATTCCCGAATAATTTTGTTTGCTTCTTTTCTCGCCTGTGGCGAAATCGTTTTTGCATATAATAAATTATTTAACGTTCCCAATACATACGGGCTATGTGTTGTCAGTACAATCGAATGTCCACAGTTATTGACTAATGCAATCAATTCCGTAATATATTTCTGTGATTCCGGAAACAAATGTGACTCCGGCTCTTCAATAATAAATAGAATTTCTTTTTGTTGAACTAAGTAGTAAAACAATAGATTCAAAATCCAGACACATTCCTGCTGCCCCGAAGACGAAAAGTTTATCTTTACATATTTCCCATCCTCTAAAACAATCTGTTCTTCTCCATTGCTATAACGGTAAGTTCCACGCAGTATTTTCTGAGTTAAATCCAGTGCCTGCACCACAAGTCGCGGTGACAATCCAGAACGCCCCGATGAATAAGCTAAGCCCTGCAGCCCCTCTGAAAATTCTGGTTTTAATCGAAGTATCCTCTCCAGGTAATCTTTTGTGCAGGTATCCAAAGATCTTTTCTGCATATCATCCATTGTGGCATAAATATAACTCAATTGCTGAGAAAGCAGCGTAATCATACTGCGTCCTGCCGGAATATAGACGACAGAACAAGAATCCTCAAAAATCTCATATAAATTCTTTTTAAAAATCCTCAGATCCTCTTCAGAGACTCCCAATGGTGTTACAGAAAGTGTATGGTCATTTGCTTTCAAAAAACGAATCAGTTCATTACTCATCGTGATCCAAATGTAGTTTGGTGTAGAATATCTGCTATCATTTTCCAAAGAAATCTTAACATAGCATGCCTCAGTAAAATGATATTCCATGTACATGTCGTTTGGCATGCCCCATGATGATCCAAAGGTTCTTAAAAATTTTTCACGCAAATAATTTTCAAGAGCTTTTCTCAAAGTAATTCCATGTTCTATACTAAGAGTACTTTTCGCTCCATATACAGGTGTCGCATCCAATGCCTGCGATTTTGCAAGCTCGATGATATCATCTTTAATTGTTCTAAAATAATAAATTGCTTTGGCAATTGTACTCTTTCCAGATGCCTGAAAACCCGTAAAGTTCATAAATTGGGAACACTCCAGTTCACAGGTCTCAACAGGACCGAGTTTGTTGATAATTAATTTTGGCAATGTATATTACTCCTTGTCTCATTTATAATAGTTATTGGTTTAATTGGGTTTTGAAAAACATTTTTTCCTCATCATATTCTTACATGAAATCTAGCTAAAACATCATTCTTAAGGGATCATCACAAAATCTTTCCATAGATTTTTCTGGGCTGGTATGATATATTTATGTTTTCTTTAGATTTTTTATTTTCTCTTTCGAGTACCAGACCCAATGTGTACATGAGTAAGTCCGGCATACGGACATACCTGGTGTTGTAATACTGCTTGCAGGCTTCCATACCAAAGGCACATGCCATATATGTTTTGCCACAGCCTGTTGCACCGGTAATAAATAGATTCCGGTGTTCAGATATATATTCGCAGGTTGCAAGTCGCTTTATCAGTTCTTTGTTTAACCTGCGTCCAGAAGTATAGTTGATATCCATGATGCTTGCTTCCGGCTGATCAAATCCAGCGTTGCGGATCAGACGCTTCTGGCGGTTATTTTTTCGCTTGCTGTATTCGATATCCACCAGCATTCCGAAGCGATCCTCAAAAGGAACTTCTTTGAATTTAGGATCGTCAAGCTGGGTGCGGAATGCATCTGCCATTGTGGTAAGACGCATTTCAATAAGTTTATCTATTGTACTCTGATTTGTCATATGTGATTACCTCCGATAGTAGTCTGCACCTCTTGTGATGCCGTGTGCTTTACGTGTGGTCTTGGACTCAGATGATTCCGATTCTGTTTTTACAGAACCCGTTACAAGGATGTTTTTGATACTCTTGTAACTGGGCGAGGATGTATAGGCCAAAGCCTTTTTACAGGATGCTTCAAGCAAAGCCTCTGAATATTTATCAGCAAGCTTTAGAAGTCCCATACAGCTCCGATACGTCTGTTGTTCCACTCGTTTGGAGGTCAGTATTGCATTGACCACAGTGTACGTATTTATGCCAATCCGCTTAGCCCATTTACGGAAACAGTCGCCATTCCACTCCAGATACTTCTGGTGGTCTTCCGGCATATGCTCTGTAATGGTACTGTACTGCCCAGGACGTCCTTTCAGACGCCGATGGGAAGCAATGCGGTTATGACTGTAAAAAATTTCAACGGTTGTATCTGTTATCTTTACATCAACTTTCTTTTTGATGTATTCATACGGAACTGAGTATAGCATTCCGTCCACAGATATGTGATAATTGAACTGAACAGTGGCTGTCTTCCAGTCACTCAGTTCAAAACGGGTTGCAGGTAATGGCGCAAGAAATGGCTTTTCATCTTCAAGGAATAAGTCTAACCGGCTGCCCTCTTTCTTTTGAAAGAGTTTTCGGTTGAATTGCTCCAGCTTTTCTCTGATTGCACGGTTTAATTCGGCAAGAGAAAAGAACTGCTCATTACGGAGTGCTGCTGTTATCCAGGTAGAGAGATTTCCTACCGTTCCTTCCGCATTTGGCTTATCCTTGGGTGCTCTGACACGAGCCGGAATGATAGCTGTGCCATAGTATTCTGCCATTTCCTGATAGGTTTCATTAATCTGCTGGTCTTTCCAGCCACCATTATGGACGACTGCAGTTTTGCAGTTGTCTGGTACAAGGATTCGGGCAACGCCGCCAAAAAACTCGTACATATGGACATGGGCGTTAATCCATGATTTCTGCTTCATATCCAGGAAGGCTTCTACATACGCATACTGGCTGTAGGTCATTACACCTACGAATATGTAAGCCTTTAAGATTTCACCAGTATCTGGATCGATGATTGTTGCAGGATCACCTGCCCAGTCGACCTCGACCTGTTCGCCAGGTTTGCGGTTGATATGCATGGTAGCACGTCGTTTCTGCTCATCCTGTTGGATGTGATAACAGAACTGTGAATACATGAGAGGTTCCTCGCCGTTAGCACGGCAATCCTCCATGTATTCCGTCCACAGGAGCTTTTTGCTGACTCCGTTACGGAGCAACTCCTTGCGGATGTAATCATAGTCCGGCATACGCTTGTTTTGTGATACCGTACTTTCCTTGGAAAACATAAGCCTTTGAAGTTCAACATCTGTCATGGATTCATCGAGAGGCCAGAAAAGCTTTAATTCTCTGGCACGTTTTTGAACTTTGACTACAGTTTTCTGAGCAACACCACAGCTTGCCATGATGTTGCGTTGAGAGAAGCCCAATCCGGTAAGCCGGATGATTTCTCGATACTTGGTCATAATCGTGACCTCCTTGTAATGAATTTACACTATAAAGTGTATATCTCCATTATAAGGATTTAATAACAAAGTGATTTCCTTTTTAGCGGAATAATGATTTCCTTTAAAACGGAACGGTGATTTCCATAAACCGGACAGGTGATGGACTTCGCTCCGGATTATTCAATAAATGCGGGCCTCCGACTACCTGCATTTCTTTTGCCATCCTTCTTTTGGTTGTCAGGCATACTTCCTGTTTACACACTTCAGGAAGAAAATGCAGGTTCTCTCCAGTTGATATATATTCCCTGTGTAACATGAATAGTTCCCACCAACGCCGCAGAAGTATGTAAAATCTCACCGTAACGATAAGTACATATGTTGCCTTCCATCCTGACCACGATGTCGGCCCTCTGGTTCTTTTGGGATTTCGGCGCTCACTAGCTATCCCTGTTACCTTGCTGTCTACGCTTAGCCTGCAGCGTTGCCGCGGCAGACTCAACACTCGCTTCAAATGCTGTGGTTAGCAGCTTATTTGATGGGGCTTCCACCCACCGGACTATATACCCTTAGCTGGACGCACGGTCAGACCCCGAGAGTCTCCAGACAAGCTAAACTTATCCCTCTTAATCGATACGCATTCCATCACGATAAATTTTCTGATATTTTTCTAAATTTTGTTCATACTATATTCGCGTGGTCAAGTACCCATATCAAGCTAATAAATATTATTATTTTCCCAGTTTTTGCGAAAGGGTGTCTAAAATATTTTGATTGAATTTTTCTGATAGAAACGATGTAATATCAGCAAGACGATTACAATACGTTACAGTTCCCATATCGGCAATACGTCTACTTTTACTACGAGGATATTGTTTTTCTATTCGTTCTTTTTCTTCATTCATAAGAAGTTTTAATTTTTCAATATATTCACATATTTCGTGAAGCGTTATTGTAAAGTCCATACCTAAAAACGAATTATTATCAGCTAATAATTTTTTCCAGTTAATTGGTAAAGGAAAATTGCTTGAATCTAGAATGATATGGGTGGATCCCTTAAATAAATATAACCATTTCAAACATTCAGTCAAATCTTTTCTAAATAATAAAAGATTATATATATCAGGACAAATAGCTGCTGTCGAGCATTCAGCAGTAGAATGAACAATGTTAACATGGGATTTTATTTCAGCATCCTTTTTCCAAGTTTTTAATAATTCTACAGTATATTTGTGTTCATCTTTATCAATTACAATGGAACAGTTTGAACACAGCCAAATGCCATTATCTATAGAACTTCTCTCTTCAGGTGTCATAGCAGCATTATAACGAGGCCCACCTGGTGCAGCTGCAGTTATATGAGCCGCAATTCCTATACTGATTGATTTGGAGCCTCCCTCTTGAGCTCCAACAGTTGGTTTTTGGCAATCTGGGTTTGAGCATCGATATCCCGCACGCTTGGCAAGCATATCTTTTACTTGCTGTGAAAAATCATCTCTATTTTTATTCATTGCATTCTCCATAAGAAATCAGTTTTGTTAATGTGCTCGTGGTGTCAAGTACCAGTATTCCATCAGCTGAAATATTGAACTTCCAAGGTACAAAGCTCATTTTAGGCGTGGTAAGTCTTAATTATTGAATAATGCCCCTTACTTTCAATATTTCAAAGTTTATCGCATCCTCAATATCGTTCCTCAGCATACGCATATTGGGATAAGCACCCTCTTTAATAACTTTTTCAAAAAACGATAAAACAGAATTATTTTCAATAAGCACTTTATCCTCAGCATCTATCTGTTCCATTAGCCCTGTATAACATTTTCTTGCAATTTTCAATTTATTATCTACGCTAATCGGATTAAAAATAACAACTTTAGAAAATCTTGAATAGATTGGTGTCCCCAGATACTTTTCCGCTTCTTCTTCAGTTCTGTAATTCGTAGTGCAAATAATAATACACTTGGAAACATCCACTGAATAATTCGAATCGACAAAAGTACCTTCATCAAACATTTGATAAAAAGCATTGTAGAATGAAGGAGATACCTTATCAAATTCGTCTAACAGTATAACATTAGATCTGCGTCTAATCAATTCACGAGCCAAGCTATCCTCACCATGATCGGCACCAAAAATGTACTGATAAGCACTGTTCGTCTGCTGCATTGAAAATTGGATTCTAACCATATCCGTACCTAGACACGAACTAATATATTTTGCCGTCTCTGTTTTTCCGATACCTGAATCACCCAAAAATAGAAGCGTAACTGGCCTTCTACGCTCACTATTCCGTAAAGCATAAATTGAAGCCAACGATTGCTTCATTACATGGGGTTGTCCTATTACAGCATCATTAAACCCTTCAGACATCTTACACATATCCTCTATTGTGATTTCAGGATATAAAGTCCGATGCTCTGTGATTATTTCTTTTTCGTAATTCTTTACAATATCCTCATAAATTTTTATCGGAGGATTGCAAAGCCATAGATTTTTAACATTAACTTTCAGATTACGCAAAACATTGTTAGAAAAGCCAAGAATTGCCCACTCTCTCACACCACCGTAATCGTCCGTGTGAACTAGAAGATTCTCTACTTCCATAGGTGGATCTTTTTTTCCACCTACACCTTCAATCTTTACGTCAGTCTTATTGATGTGATTAACAACGTCCACCAAGAAGTACTCACCTGTAAGTTTTTCAGTCGCTTCTTCGAAATCTTTGTCCGCTCCCCAATATATCTCTATTCTATCCATTATCCCTCCAACACCCCAGCTAACACAACATCGTATACATCAACTCCAGTAGCTGTAGAACTGTCTTCCAATGTAGAATCATAATTTACACGTTTAGACACTTTTGTAGTTCCAAACTCAAACTCTTTTTGAACCTGCAAATCAGACTTTTCAATTTTTCCCACATGGATCGCATAGTATGTAAGTCGCATCTTAGGTAAATCAGACATCGTATAGCTGTTTCTGAAAGCGCTACGATTAAATCTCAAAATGACATCCTTACCATCAACAGTAGCCACAAATTCATAATAGCCACGGCCTTTCTCTATGGCTTCCTCTATTTTAGTTATGTCAATTTTCATCGCTTCGCCATCGTCGGTCTTGAATGGTAATTCGCCATCAATCATGCTAAGAAAAGGAGCTATTAGCATAATATACGAAAAGGAATTTACTTCCGGTCTAACAACCACTTTAGGGAATACTTTAATACCGCTACAACGCTTATTCTTTGATCTGCGCTGGTCAGCATCAAGCAGAGCAATAAAATCTGCAAGCAGTGTATTTTCAAGAATATTTTTAGCAATCCTATCGGACTTTCTCGAAAGATCTGTATTTACACTCGCTTCTACATTGACTGTCGCACCACTTAAAAAAGTAAAGATTTTGGATAACGCATTTTTTTCAGTTCCTATGCCACCCTCTATACCCACAGTTCCCTCAATTCCAGAGTTAACTTCAGTGATAAACTCTGTCGTCTTCTTAAGTTCACCACCTGCAATAATCTGCATGAAATCCGCAACAAATGCTTCGTCAAAATATACTATTTTCAAAAAATTTGTATTGTCCATAATTCTTTCTCCTTGCAAATTACTCAAAGCCAAAAACTTTATCACCCCTAAACTATAAGTGGTACTATTGTAAGTCCTCATTAACCAGTATCTTTTCATCCTACCACATTTCTGAGATGATTACCCCTAACATTTCCAATCATAAATTCGTACAATTTGTTCGGTTTGTACAGTTCGTTTCATTTTATCCAAGCGGATTATCTCAAAAACGCACTCCAAAGACTTTTTAGCTGGCCGCTTCCCCTCCATTCGAAACATGCTCAGAATCCTGAAGATTTTTCTAAGACCGTAATCACAATCCTATCATAAATTTGTGTATTCGCTGGATTAAGCATTTGTATCTACACTGATCCAGATGATTATACAATCTATTCTTATTTTTGATCTTTCGACATCTCCTCCCTGGTCCACTTACCAGTTTTTAAATCAATGAATTCATCCAACTTGATCTTTCCCTCAAAATCAGCTCCATACTCACCTGCCTGGGTCTGGTCGTCAAATTTAAAGCTATTGTTATAATATCTACCTGTCTTGGTTTTACAAATCAGATCATTCCTAACCATAAACTGGATCACTCGCTTATGATTCGTTAATCCTCAATAACCAGGATTTCGGCGCTCACTAGCTAGCCCTGTTACCTTGCTGTCTACGCTTAGCCTGCAGCGTTGCCGCGGCAGACTCAACACTCGCTTCAAATGCTGTGGTTAGCAGCTTATTTGATGGGGCTTCCACCCACCGGACTATATACCCTTAGCTGGACGCACGGTCAGACCCCAATGTGGTCAACTCACAAACGAGGGCACCAAGCGAGTGATTGATATTTACGTTTATCACGATATCTTTCTATAATAAATCTGAAATGCTCTGTTGAAGATCTATTATTTCTGCCGTATTAAAATGTATTACTATTCCATATGCAATGCAAATATAGTTTCCACTTATAGGATCAAATTTCACACCTGGTCCATAGATATTTCTGTTTCTTTCTCCAAAAACATCCTTGACTTCATCTGGCAAAACATTATAAACCGGACAACTAATTTGCAGCGTATAAAACCCAGCTTTCAAATCATTTCCATGATCGCTGAACCACTCGCTTTCGAAAGTACCGTTTTCAGAAAACGCTTTACACTGAGCCTGATAATTAATTCCTTTCAACGTAAGAAGTATCGGCGTTCCATTAGGAATGTTAGATGATACTCGAAACATCAGTCTTCCACCATACAATTCATCATCTAAAGAAGCCTTAATTTTTAATGCCCTTCCTTCTTCAGGATCTTTAGGCGCTAATTCTTCTGACAGTGGAAGGAGATCTCCCATTTCGACGTAATTGTCTTTGTAGTACCAACGCCCATGTTTTTGCCTAAATCCCCATGAGGATATATAATTATAATTCAGTTGATCAATTGTTGGATCAGAGAACTGAAATCCTTTATTTTTGTAATCAATTCTTGAATAAGCTCTAAGCAAAGGAATTACAGGAATATGATATTGATTATAAGCATCCACATAAGGCATACACTCTATATCATAAATATCTAAATTCTTATCACTATAAACTTTACGTTTTTCAGAAATATATTCAAATATTTCTTCATCTGAATATTGATAGTTAACTGGATACGGTTCTACAGAAAAATAAAAGTCTCCAACTAATGAAGAATATTCCCATGATAATTGCTCTTCGCCATATGTAGAAGATGAAATACTAGATACTTCGTTACGAACATATTTGAACATTTCCTCAATTTTCAGATTTGGTATAGTCATTGCATCCTTTAACACTTGGGTATATAAACCATTACTACCTAAACCATCTGAAGCACCACAATCTGCACTTGTAGAATAAGCAATTATAGTTCCTTTAGGCGGATTTGAGATAGCGGTGAACCCTGTCGAAAAACCTCTTCCCATAGCAAATGGATTGTTTCGACATGCATCTAAAATACAAATAATGGTTTTTGCATTATAAGCAGATACTCCCTCAAGAAAAACATCTAAACTGTAGCAAGATACTTTAGTCTTTGCTTCACTAGTCATCTGAAGATCTATTGGGATAATATAATTCTTTCCTTCAATTTGCATACCATGACCCGCATAAAATAGTAATCCAACGGCATGTTCATCAAGATCCTTCAAAAAAGTATTCACAGCCCCTTGAATATCTGTCAACGATGCATCTAACAATGTTGTTACGTCAAAGTTGAGTTTCTGTAATACAGCTGTTATATCATTAGCATCATTTTTAGGATTTTTTAACGGTTCGACATATTGGTAATTGGAATTTCCAATTACTAGTGCAATTCTATCACTCATTATTATACTTATCCTTTCTGCATCAATAACCTGACTCATATCTATGACCATCAATACTAATAATGATAAGCCATTAATTCTTCTTTGAAAATTGGACTTTTTCATCTACACAAAGCAGTTTCATGTACTCTGACAATTCACGTACGATTAAAATCGAAGCAAAAAGAGTTCTGATATGAAATCTATTGGCTCTTTTCCCTCATAGCATCAACTCAAAGATTCTTCAAAGTTTTTAGCTAAAATCAACTAATATTTTCAAAATCTCTATTTTTACATTTTCTATATTCCTTCAGCATTTTTCTCAATACAATTGCATTTTCATATTCTTCTTTAAATGCATCTTGCCTATAACTTTTTGGTAATTTCATATAGGGCAATTGTTCATCTTCCAAATATTTTTGTCTTTCTATCCACTTATCAGCTGCATATTTCTTAAAATCTTCTTTCTCTTCTTCTGAAAAGAAAATTAATATACATTCTTCAAATTTTCCTCTTGCACTCAATGCTTCGTGACTTTCATTATCACACAAAAACTCATGTAATATCATTTCTTTTGTGTCATTTACCATAAATTTAAAAGAAATATTTTTTTCATTTAATCCTTCAAACAAAAAGCCCGTCCATGGAACGTTTGTAAAATATCTACCGCCATCAAGTGCTATTCCAATTGTAGAAAACAAAGTAGTTTGATGATATCTAATATAAATATTGTGCCAATGTGGTCTACTATCCATTTGACTAAATAGATAATATTCATATCCATCTCTATCATCGCATTCGCAATGTTCAATAATGTATTCTGGCGCATACTTATAATACTTACGAATCATAGAACTATTGTCTTCTACATCCAACCAATCTTCTTTACTTTTCAAATAGAAAAATGCCCGCTCAAGTGATGTATCTAATAAGCGAAATCTCTTTTTCCATAAATATTCTATATGTGAGATTTCTGCTGTTTTATTTTTAGGTGTATTACTATCCATAATTCTTGTATATATATTATTCGCATTAACACTTCGATAATTTTCTTCTAAAACATATGGAGTATAATATCCATTTTTTACTATTATAACATCAATCACACCATTTTCCAATTGCAATGGTTCCACCATTACATGCGGTTTTATCCCACCCATAAATTTTTTATTTCTTAAAAAATCTACCAACATCTGCGTCGTTTTTCTATCCGCAGAATTTGTCAAATCATTAACACAATAATCTTTTTCTTCATCTATGCCAATAATGATGTATGCATCTCGATTTTCTAGATTATTCGCCATACAGATAATATCATGTAATAAATCTGCCTGCTTTCCATCTTCATACCATTGCTTTTTAAAATCCCAGTATGCTCCTTCTTGCTTATAGGATATCAATTTTAGTACTTCATTCTTTTGTTTTTCCGAAAGCATATTTTTCTCCATCTAAATTATGTGGTTAACGGTGGAAGCCCCTTAGTAGCGCTCATTTGATCCATCATATTTTCCTTTTTGAATTTTCATCGATAAGGAAGCAATACTACTTCCTGCTTTCTTTGGATTCTGGTTCTCTATTTCTTGCTCTATATATTGCACTTCTCGACTTAATCCACTACTTGTCTGTATAAAAGCTGTATCTGATAGAAAACCATACATTTCTTGATAGTCTTTTTTCATTTCCGAAAGAATCAATTCAAATTGGGCTAAACGAACTTTATTATGAAAGACAAAATCGGCAAACATCTTCCATGTGTATGTCTTCACTTTTCTAATAACAACAGGATTCAACATCGGTTTAATTTCTACTGATCCAACCATTTCAGACGGAATTGATTTCTTTGCCATCTCTAAATCAGCCACTAACATAGATTGCGCATTATGAAATGACCAATTTCTTATATCAAGCAATTCCTTCAGCGTTTTATTACTATTCTCAGTAAGACTACTTTTTAAAAATCCCTTCTTTTCGAGAAGTTCCCTTACACTAATGTAGGAAAAAGATGAAGACTGATGATCTGCCATAAATCGAAGTAATTCTCTCTGCTGATAAAGAATCTTATCATGAATAGAATCATATATGTTTGCTGGGATAAAACCATCTAATTTGTACTTTTCCAAAAGTACCTCGGCTTCATCCGAATAATTCCGAAACTTTTCCAAATCGATAATTACTGGTACAATAAGACTCTTTAGTACCAAGCAACCATCTTCAAGTGAATTTATTGCAAATTGTTTATATTGCTTTTTATTACCTTTTGACATAATTTTCACCTCAATTTCATTTATTTGTTAATAATTAATGAGTGCAGACTCTCCTAGCATCTACTACGAATCATAAGTAGCCAAGCTTATCTAGTGCCACTTCACCCACTCTATATGTCCTTTTCTTGGCACACGGTCAGATCTCAATAAATCTCGTTTATCTAAAATGCTTATCCTTTCAAAACTTTCAGATTCACTTTCCATTGTAATGCGACAGTCCTTATTAAAATAACAGCTCCCATCTAAATAAATATTCCAACGGAATCATAAATCACTTATCTCTACAATTCTCAGATTTTTTTATTTGGTCTGCATACAAATTCAAAACTCTCCACATCGCAATATCTATCATTGGCATTATGCATACCGCTAATATTACCAAATACAATATATTTTTTTCATCCGGAATTATTTTTCCAGTTACATACCACCCAATCACTAAATATCCTACAACCACAGATTGACACGCTATCAAAAAAATATCATCTTTTGTATTCTTCAAAAACTTTTTTATCTTTCTTTTATATGTTCCCCATGATAAACGCTCAAAAGAATCCATCCAAATATATTTTCCTAGTACAATTGCTAATATCATAAAAAATATTTTATTATCTATAAAATGAGCAAATAACGAAAATTGCACAAAATTACCCTGCAATCATTAAAACATCCTTCAGCGAAGCTCCATGCTGGATCAACCGATAAATGGCCGTAATCCGTTCTTCCTTTAACTGTTCTTGAAGGTAAAAATAACCTTCTTCAAATGTGCAGTATTTACCTTTACACATGCAGCACAGATAATGGGTTAATGACATGATCAACCAGTAACGCTGGATTCCCTGGCTGGATCGGATCTGATATTTGTCCAGCCCCAGCTTCTGTTTACTCTGCCGGAAAAACAATTCGATCGACCAGCGTTTGGCATACGAATCAAGAATCTCCTGCGTAGACAGGGACACGTCAGTGGAAATAAATACCCTCAGCGCCTTTGGATTCCCAAAGCATTCCTCAGGGTAACTCAGAAGAACAACTGCATTTGAAATCTTATTGAGATTTCCTTCGTAACGGTAAAC
>NZ_QUIM01000020.1:0-738 GCF_003480245.1 Blautia sp. AM42-2 | reverse complement strand
TCTGTTTACTCTGCCGGAAAAACAATTCGATCGACCAGCGTTTGGCATACGAATCAAGAATCTCCTGCGTAGACAGGGACACGTCAGTGGAAATAAATACCCTCAGCGCCTTTGGATTCCCAAAGCATTCCTCAGGGTAACTCAGAAGAACAACTGCATTTGAAATCTTATTGAGATTTCCTTCGTAACGGTAAACGTAAAATTTCCTTTTGTCAACGGTCACAAGGCTGACATTTGGATCGCTTTTCCGCATATGAAGTGCAAGTTCGCTGGCTTTCTGACGGATGCCCATGGGATAAAGGATACGGTTGGTTTTTAATGCACCAATCGTATAAAATCCTTTTTTCAGGAAGCTTTTCATGAGGTCCACGGACGTATACCAGCTGTCACAGAGAAAGTAGGAAACCACCGGGGCTTCCGGCAGTTCCGCGGCGATATCCTGTACGATTTTAATTTTTGATTTTGTCTTATCGTATAGGATGACCGCATAGTTCAATGTGATTCCATTGCAGGAAAGCATGACGGAAACAACCTGGTGTCCATAATCCTGCCGGCCTTTCAGGTGCGATTGATGAAAATACGCAGCTTCGATGGGATGCAGGGCCTGTGACGAGGGCTTGACATGAGAAGCAATTGTATCATCTACAATGCAGAAAACAGGCTGGCCAGAAGAACGGGCCTACTGATAAATCAGTTCGACAATGCTGCTTTTCAGAGCTTTTTGCAATGCAGAATCGT